>SXHE01000863.1 GCA_005773755.1 Planctomycetia bacterium | reverse complement strand
CCGTGGGGGCCGAGCAAGCCGACGATCTCGCCGCGGCGCACGTCGAGCGAGACGCGGTCGAGCGCGACGCGCGGGCCGTAGCGCACGGTCACATCGGTCAGGGTGAGGGCCACCGGCAGTGGCATGAAGGAACCCCGGCGCGGGAACTCTGGCGACCGGGGAATAGCGAAGGTGCGGGGGCGGTGCAAGCCGAAGCACGCCGGCGGTAGAACACGACGGCGTGGTGAAGGGCATCCTGTCTTGAGCCGCTCGCGGCTGCACGGGCGCGCTACGTCGAAGTCGGCACGTTCGCCGCGGACGCGACCGGGACGCCGCCGCTGAAGCTCGGCGCGAAGGCGAAGAAGCTCGCGAGTTCCGCCAGTTCGGGGAAGCTGTACACCTTCACGTGCGGGCCGGACCCCGGACCCGCCCCGACGATCAGTTCGGGGTCGCCGTCCCGGTTGCGGTCGGTCACCCCCACGAACACCCCGCCGGGGAACCCGCCGAACGGCGAGAACCCGGCCACCTGTGCGCCGTTGCGATACACACCGACCGCATCGCTGCCGGTCGCGCAGCCGGTCACGATCTCCGCGAAGCCGTCGCCGTCGAGGTCGCCCGCGCCCACGTTCACGCCGTTCGTCGCGCCGGCCATGAAACTCGCCAGCAGCGCGAGGTCCGGCCCGCCGAATCCCTTGACGTGACTGACCCCGGACGCGGTGCCGACGACGATGTCCGCGAGGCCGTTCGCGTCCAGGTCGCCGCCGGCCACGGTCACGCCGCCGCTGTAGCCGTCGAACGCGAAGAAGCTCCGCACCTCCGCGCCGCTCGCCCCGCTGAACGCCTTGACGTGCGACGAGCCTGTCGCAGTACCGACCAGAACCTCCGCGAGGCCGTCGCCGGCGAGGTCGCCCGCGCCCACGTTCACGCCGCCGTCGTAGCCGCCGAAGGCCATGAACGAGCGGATCTCCGCGCCGGAGACGCCGTCGAACACCTTGACGTGCGTGGACGTGCTGCCGGTGCCCGTGATGACGTCGAGCACGCCGTCGCCGTTCACGTCGCCCAGGGCCACGTTCACGCGCCCGGTGAACCCGGCGTAGGCCGTTGGGCGGAACCGCTCGCTGCCGTCCGAGTTGTACGCGACGAAGGTTCCGTTCGGCCCGCCGACCGCGCTCGCCAGTTGCGGTGCAGGCGGCGTCGGTGTGCTCGGCGGGGTGATCGACGGCGGCGCTGGGGGCGGTGCGGTCGGTTCGAGGATCGTCACCTGCCCGCTGTTCGGGCCGGCGATGGCATACCCCGCGTCCGCGCTCAGGCTCAGCACGACGGTTTCGCCGGCGTCGTCGAGTGCGTCGTCGGTCGCGTCGATGACGACGTCGGCGGACGACTGGCCGGCGAGAATCACCACGCTGCCCGCGAGCGGCGCGTAGTCGGTGCTGTTGGTGGCCCCGCCCGTGATGCTGTAGAAGACCGTGAGCGGCGCGGCGGTGCTGCCCGTGCGCGTGACCGTGAACCGGCCGTCGTCGGTGCTGCCCTCTGTGGCGAGGCCGTCGGCCGCGAACAGCGTCACCTGCGGAACCTCGGCCGGGGGCGCGTCGGGTTCGCCGATGACCACCTGCCCGGTGAACGGGCTGGCGATGTTGTACGCCGCGGCTCCCTCCACCGTGAGGATGACGGTTTCGTCCGCGTCGCCGACCGCGTCGGTCAGCGCGTCGATCACGATGTCGACCGATGTGGACCCGGCGGGGATCGTTACGGTGCCGGGGAGCGCCGCGTAGTCGGTCCCGTTGGTCGCGCTGCCGGAGATGCTGTACTGCACGTCGAGCGGGCCGGTGGTGTCGCCGGTGCGCTCGACGGTGAACCGGCCGGTGCTGGTGCTGCCTTCGACGGCGGTGGTGTCGGCCGCGAACAGCCGCACCGTCGGCTCGTTGTCGTAGATGGTAAAGTCGGCGGAAACGTACGTCGTGAGGGTGTAGGTCGGGTCCGCGGTGAGCGTGATCGCGACGATCTCGGGCACCTCGGTGAGCGCGTCGTCCAGCGGTGTGACCGTCAGAATGACGCGATCCGAGCCGGCGGGAATCGTCACGGAGCCGGACAGGGTTCCGTAGTCGCTCCCGTGGGTCGCGGTGCCGGACATCGTATAGAAGACCGTCAGCGCGGCGGCCGTGCTCCCGGTGCGGACGAAGGTGAAACTGCCGGTGTCGATCGGCGTGGGAGTCGCGGTCTCGGTCGCGGACCGGTCCTCGTAGTAGACAGTCACTTCGGGTTCGTTGTCGGCGATGGTGATGGTCGCGCTGCCGGTGGCCGTGTAGCCGCTGCCGTCGGGCGCGGCGGTGACCGTCTCCGGCCCCTCGGTTTCGTTGTCGTTGTAGGGGACGACGGTGGCGGTTACGGTGGCCGATCCCGCGGCGAAGGTCACGCTCGATAGGCCGTAGTCGGAGCCGTTGGTCGCGGTCCCGGTCGTGGTCAGGTAGATCGTGCGCCCGATGTTCCCGGCGCTGCGCGTGAGGGTGAAGGTGCCGTAGTCTTCGCTCGCGGGGGCCGTGGTTTCCGCCGCGTCCGGGTCCGTGGCCGTGTCCGAGAGCGCGATCGTCAGGTCGCCGTACTTCGCCAGGAAGCCCGTGTAGTAGTTGCGGTACGAGTAGCTCAGGTACGTCGTACCGGTTCCGGGATCGTAGTCCGGTTGGTTTTCAGTGTAGCTCCCGGCCACGTAGACGTTCCCGGTCGTGTCGGCCGCAACCCGGGTGTTGTAGGAGTATGTGTAACCGGATGAAGCACCATTGGTGACCTTGATTGCCTCAACGAGCGCACCTGTGCTGTCCAACCGCACCACGAACGAGTCTTGATAGTTGGAAGTGAGAGAGAAAGTGCCGGCACCGGGGTCGAAGTCCACCGTGCTGCTGTAGAAGTACCCGGCAACGTAGGCGTTCCCGTCCGCGTCCACGGCCACGCCGCTGCCGTAGTCGCTGTTCGGGCCGCCGAATCGGTCGGCGTAGACCAGCGCGCCGGTCGCGTCCAGTTTCACGACGAACACGTCGGCGTTGCCCGCGCTGGTGAGATTGGTGGTGCCGGCCCCGGGGTCGAAGTCGGCCGTGTCGTAGAAGTAGCCGGTGACGTAGGCGTTGCCGCTCCCGTCCACCGCGAGGGTCTGGCCGACGACGCTGCTCGTGCCGCCGAACCGGTCGGCGTAGGACAGCGCGCCGGAGGAGTCCAGTTTCACGACGAACGCATCGGTGCTACCGCCCGCGCTGGCGAGGTTGGTGGTTCCGGCACCGGGGTCGAAGTCGGCGGTTCCGTAGAAGTAGCCGGTGACGTAAGCGTTGCCGCTCCCGTCCACCGCGACGCCGTGGGCAACCACGGTGGAGGTGCCGCCGAACCGGTCGGCGTAGACCAGCGCGCCGGCCGAGTCCAGTTTCACGACGAACGCGTCTGGGCCGGCCGCGCTGGTGAGGTTGAAGGTGCCGGCCCCGGGGTCGAAGTCGACCGTGTCGTAGAAGTAGCCGGTGACGTAAGCGTTGCCGCTCCCGTCCACCGCGACGCCCTGGGCCTGGTCTTGGGAGGTGGCACCGAACTGCGCGGCGTACACGAACCCACCGGAGGAGTCCAGTTTTACGACGAACGCATCGTTGCTACCGCCCGCGCTGGTGAGGTTAAAGGAACCAGTACCGGGGTTGAAGTCGGCGGTGCCTGCGAAGTAGCCGGCGACGTAGGTGTTGCCGGTCGAATCGACAGCGGTGCTCTGAACGATGACATTGTTATTAGTGGTGCTCGTGAACTCGAAGGCGTCGATCAGGTCGAGGTTGGTGGCGGGGGTGACGCGATCCTCGAGGGCCTCGACCGCGAGCGCGCGCCGTGGTGCGTTCCGGGTGCGGATCGGCGTTTTCGGAGCAGCGAGGCGTTTCAACCAGCGACGGAACAGAGAGGTGTTGTGGGTGGGCATGGTTCTGCTGTGGGTCGGAGGAGGGGGGGGACCTCCGGACCTCAAAGCGAAACGCGTGCCGGTGCGGAACTACAGGAAAAATGGGAAAAAAGAAACACATCGGGCCGCACCCGCGTGTGCGGATCCGGCCCAATGTGCGTTTGTGGCACACCGAATTGGTGAGCAACAGCGTACCAAGTCGTTCAGATGCGTAAGGGTGCGCGGTCCGTCACATCCGCGCGTTAGCGGATGGAGTCGGCCCCCGGAACATTCGGCGCGGATTATTTGACAACGGGGCCGGGATCGCCCAGAATAGGTACAGAAGCGAATGTGAACTTAAGTATACACACTCCGCCAAATCGGACCCCACTCAACGGGTCTACGTTTCGCCCATTCGCACTGCATTTGGTCTGTTCGCGACCCGATTTGGGGCCAAATGAACGCGGGGCCCGGGGTCAAGTTCGGTCCTCGTCGCCAAAAGGATCGGGGTTGTCGTCGAAGCGCTCCAGGTCGCGGTCGGACAGACCGAAGTGGTGGGCGATCTCGTGGATCACCGTCTTGCGGATCTCGATGAGCAGGTCGCGGCGCTCGGGGAAGTCCTCTTCCAGCGGGTTGCGGAAGATCAGGATGCGGTTCGGGTTCTCCAGCATTTCCGACGCCATCACGCCGTCCATCGGCATGAAGTAGCCGTACAACGAGTCGCCGGCGTCGATCTCCTCGTCGGTGAACCCGGCGTCGCGGAGGAACTCGACCGACGGCTCCTCTTCCACGTCGATGACGACGTTTTCGAGGTGCCGCTTGATCTCGTGCGGCAGCGAATCGATCGCGCGGCGGACGACGGCCGCGAACGTCTTCATGCTCATGCCCATTCCGCCATGCTCGCGGAACGGGCGCGACGTGTCAACGGCCTCGGTGTCGACAGAGTGCGCGGCGAGCCAACCGTTACGCGACGCGCTCCCACGTCTGGCGCAGCAGCACCGTCGGGGCCGGGTTCCCACGAAACTGCCAGTTCCACGACTCGCCGCCGAGCATACACCGGAGCATCCGGGTCGTGTGAACCGGGCGGCGGACGAACGCGGGCAGCGAAGCCCGTGCCACCCGGAACAGCCGCCGCGACATCATTGCACGGCGCACGCCGGCCAGCCACGCCTCCGAGGTGAGTCGGTAATCTTCCGTGCCGTCCTCTTCGTGAACCAGCCGGAACAGACCGTCGGCGCACGCCACAAGTTGCCCGCCCACCGGATACCACCCGCCGAACGACTGTGACAGCCGCGCCCAGTGGAACCCGGCGGACCCGGACGGGAACGCCGAAGGTAACTTCAGCAGGTCGCGCGGGTCCGGGCGGTCGCGGAAGTGGATCGCGGTCGTCACGAAGCGCGCGCCGATCGTGTTCGCGTCGAGCAACCGGTGAACGGTCGCGAACAGGTGGCGGTAGATCGCGTCGTCGCGGCCGGCGACCGCGTCTTCCGGCCGAGCGAAGTGTTCGAGCGAGCCGTTGGCGATGACCGCGTCGAACTGCCCGTCCCACTCCGCGCCAAGATGCTTGTAGTTCTGGAGCCGCACGTTCAGCCCGGCGCGTGTGTTCCGGCGCACCTGCTCCGGCGACACGGTGATGCCCCATGCCTTCGCGCCGCGCGCTTCTGCGGTTAGTAGGATGCGGCCGTACCCGCAGCCGACGTCGAGCACCCGTCGCCCGTGGCGAACGCCGGCACGGTCCAGCAGCACCTCGGCCTGCCGCACTTGGGCGTCTTCATAGGGGCGCTGTGGGTCGCCGTCGTACATGCCGTCGGTCAGGTCCGTGAAGCCGCACGCGGGGAAAAAGCGGTCGAACACCGAGTAACACGCCACTACAGTCGGCGCGGTCGGCTGGGTAGCAATGGTCGGGTCGGTCGCGGTCACGGCAAATCTCCTTTGACGAAGTTACGCGCGCACCGTCTCCGCGGCGGCAACGAGCCACCTGAGAAGCGGTTACGCGGGGGTCAGGAACGGGGGAAGGGAAGGGGTCAACGAAAGGCCGGCATCAGCCGGCTGGCGGGTTGTCGGGCGCGGGCGGCTTGTAGCCGAAGCCGTCGTGCTTGGCCCAGGCCCAGTACCACAACAGCGCGGCGAGGGACACGCCATAGATCAACGGAGCTTCATCTGGCCACCACGTCAATACGGGGACGAGAGCCATTACCGCGAGACCGATCGGGAAGAACCGGCTCCAGTTGGTCGAACCGAGGACGATGAACGCCAACCCGCTCAGCGCGGCAAGTGGCGGGTAGAACTTCAATCCTTCGCGAGCGGGCGTGGACAGCGAGAACGGAACGTACGCCACCATCAGTGGAAGGTAGACCGCAATCATCCCGACCGCGATGATGAGCGAGTGTCGCTCCGTAACCGGAAGTTGCCGGAACCGACGGAGCATGTGCCACCACAGCACCACCGCGAGCGCGGCTGACGCGGCTCCTTGCGCCACCCAGATTCCCGCCGAGGGCCAGTGGTACCGCGCCATCGCGTAGACCGCCACGTTCGTGACGACCAAGATGATGCCGTTCCAGACCAGTACCTCCCAGGAGTAGTGCGGGTGTGGCTCCGGGCGCGTGCGTGCGAGCTGACCGAGCCAGTCCCAGAAGCCGGGTGCGCGGGCCTTCACCGCACCGCCGTTCAAATACGCGTCGAGTTCGTCGGCCACTTCTTTCGCCGAGGCGTAGCGCGCTCCACGGTGCTTCTCCAAACACTTCAGGCAGATCGCTTCGAGATCGCCGTTTGCGTCTGGTCTGAACTGACGCACCGGTGGCGGCTGTACTTGCGGGTCGGTGAGTTGCTGGAGAATGCTCGCCACGTCGCCGGTGTACGGCACGCGCCCGGTCAGCAACTCGAACAGAATCACGCCGAGTGCGTAAACGTCCACGACCGTGGTGAGTTGTTGCCCTCCGCGTGCCTGCTCCGGAGCCATGTAGGCGAACGTTCCCGCGATGTTTGCCGTGGTCGTGGCGTTCACTTCGCGCGCCAGGCCGAAGTCGGCGACGTGCGGGTTGCCCTTGCCGTCGAGGAGGATGTTCGCGGGCTTGAGGTCGCGGTGAATGAGGCCGCGCTGGTGCGCGTGGTGAATCCCGAGGGCGATGTCGCGCACGATCTCCGCGGCTTCCCGCTGGTCGAGCCGGCGGTCGGGGCCGAGGTCTTTGAGCCGCTGCGCCAGGCTCCCGCCGGTCATGAGCGCCATCACGAGGTACGGCGCGCCGTCAGTCTCACCGTAGGAATGGAGCCGCACGATGTTCGGGTGGTCGAGTTGGGCGACAACTTTGGCCTCGTACCGGAACCGGGCGAGTTCGACCGACGAGAGCGCGGTGCCGTCGCGCACCATCTTGACCGCGACCTCGCGACCGAGCACCGGGTCGAGCGCCTTGTACACGACGCCGAACTGCCCGCGCCCCAACTCGCCCTTCCGTTCCATCCCGCCCACGGTGCCGGCGGGCACCGGCGCGAGCGGACCGGGCGCGGCCGGGCGCAGCTTCTTCTGCACCTCAAGGAAACTATCCACGTCCCTGGCGGCTTCGGGGTGCCGCGCGAGCCACTCCGCGACCGGCTTCCAGTCGCCATAATCTTCGGCGCGGAGCACGAGCGCGAGGCCCGCTTCCACCAACCCGTCCGGGTCGGCGGTGCCAAAGTCCGAAGTTCCGGCGTCGTGCGTGTCGTCGTTCATGGCGAACCCTCGGATCGCGTGTCGGGATCGTCCAGCGTGCCGCGCAGCGCTTTGAGCGCGCGGTTCAGGAGGAGCGCGACCGCCCCCTCGGAGCGGTCCAGAAGGCGGGCGATCTCTGCCGCGTGCAGCCCGCGCAGGTAGCGCATCTCGACCGCGGTGCGCTGCGCGTCCGGCAGTTCGGCCACGGCCCCCGCGATGCGGACGAGGAGTTCGGCCCGGATCGCGTGCGCGCTCGGCGAGGTCTGGTCCGCCGGCACCATCTCGGCCAACCGCACGGAGGAATTGACGAACTCTTCCGGCGACACGTCGGTGAGCAGGTCGCGCCGGCGCAGCTCGTCGATCGCGTTGTGGCGGAGGGCGTTCCGCAGGTAACGGAGCAGGTCCGCGGCCGCCATGCCGGTCAACCGCTCCGGGCGCTGGAGCACGTCCTCGAAGGTCTGCTGCACAAGGTCTTCGGGGTCCAGTCGCGGGCGGAGCCGCGGCGGGACCAGCCAGTGCGCCAACCGGTGCAGTTCGGCCCGGTGGCACTCCAGGTCGGGCGGCGGTTCGGGCGGTGGGGCGGGCATCGGCATTCCTCGTGCGACACCACCTTCAGCGTGTGGGGCACTCCGAGCTTACGCGAGAAATGGGAAAAACCTGAGACCCAATTCCGCACTGGTAGGAATCGCTACGGCGCGGGAACCTATCTGGAGCGACCGTGAAGCCCGGCTTTGCGGGCGACAGGTCGCGAGGACAGCCGATGACGCCGACACTTCTCCATGCCGTGGTCCGACGGGCCGAAACGGGCGCGTCCGACGCGGACCTGCTGGCCCGCTACACTCGCGAGCGCGATTCCTCCGCGTTCGAGGAACTGGTGCGCCGGCACGGGCCGCTGGTGTGGGCCGTGTGCCGGCACCTGCTCCCGCGGCACGCCGATGCCGAAGATGCGTTCCAGGCCGTGTTTCTCGCACTGGTCCGGTCCGCGCCCGGCATCCGCGACGGCCGCGCCATCCCCGCGTGGCTGCACGGGGTCGCGGTGCGAGTCGCCACTCGCGCGCGGCGCGACGCCGTGCGGCGCAAGGCGCGCGAGGTGAAGGTCGCCACACCCGAAGCGGACCGGCCCGTTTCCGATGAAGCCTGGGAAACCCTCGCGGCCGTGGTTCACGAAGAGGTTGAGCGACTGCCGGACGCGGAGCGGAACGTGTTCGTGTTGTGCGAACTTCAGGGCGTGCCGCAACCGGACGCGGCGGCCCGGCTCGGCGCGCCGCTGGGCACGGTGTCCGGGCGGCTGTGCAAGGCGCGACAGCGGTTGCTCGACCGGCTCGCGGCGCGCGGGGTCGCGCCCGCGGCTGTGGTGGGAATCGGACTGACGGCTGGGGCCGCGAGCGCGGTGCCGGCGAAGCTGGTGGGTGTGGTGAGTTCCTTCCCCGGT
>SXHE01000862.1 GCA_005773755.1 Planctomycetia bacterium | reverse complement strand
CTTCGCACGCCAAGTGGTCGCCCGGTCGTGGAACGCCGGGGCATAGTGCGGGGCGACGCGGGCCGACTCGGTGTAATCCGCGACAGCCTTGTCGAACTCCCCTTTCGCGTGCCACGCCATCGCTCGGTTGCGGAACCCGACTGCGTAGGTCGGGTCGAGCTTCACCGCCTCGGTGTAGTCCGCAATGGCCTTGTCGAGATCCTTGTTCGCCCACCACATCATCCCTCGAATGCCGACGAGGTCGGCGTCCTTCGGGGCGAGTCGGACGGCTTCTTCCAGATCCTTCAGTGCAATGTCGGGCTTGCCGGCGTAGCGGTTCGCGATCCCGCGCCGGCTCCACGCGAACGCGTCCTTCGGCTCGTCCTTGATTCGCGCCGTGAAGTGCTCCATCGCGTCGGAGAGCCGCACCCAATCGGCCTTCGGTGCCCACCCCTCCTGACCGGGGTAGTTCAGGCGGACGCGGTCGCCGTCCTGCGCCACCACCGTGTAGACGAGGTGCCGGACGGGTAACGTGATCGACTTGCTGTCCTTGCCGGTGTCAGTGAGCGCTGTTCCGGCTTTCCGGGCCAGCACCTTCTGCCCGACCCAGGAATCAGCAGAAGAGGCGGTGAACTTCTGGATGCGTTTGTTGTTAACCTCGGCAACGTACACGGACCCGCGGGAATCGACACACAGCATGTGGGGCATCTGGAACTGTCCCGCCGCGATCCCCTTCTCGCCGAAGCGACCGAGCGACTTCCCGTCCGGGCCGAGCACGCGGACCCAGCCCGCACGCCCGTCCGCCACGAACAGTCGGTCGCCCGCGAGGAACAGCCCGTAGGGCGCACCGCTCTCCTTCCACTGGTGAAGGAACTTGCCCTCGGCGTCGAACACCTGCACCCGGTTGTTCTCGCGGTCCCCGACGTACACCCGGCCCTTCGCGTCCAGGCAGACCGCGTGCGGCAGGTCGAACTCGCCCTCGCCTTTCCCCTTCGTGCCCCACTGCTTGAGCAGTTTGCCGGTGCGATCGAACTTCAGGACGCGGGCGTTGCCGTACCCGTCCGTGACGTAGAACTCGCCGGTCGGCGTGACCGCCACGTCGGTTGGCCGGTCGAACTGGTCCGGCTTGTCGCCGGCCCGCCCCTTCGTGCCGAGCGACAGCAGCAACTTCCCTTCGGGATCGAACTTCATGACCAGATGGTTGCCGATATCGGTGACCCACACGTTGCCCTCGTGGTCAACGCGAAGCCCGTGCGGGGTTTTAATGTGCTCGTCGCCCCACGAGCGGAGGAACGTGCCGTCGCGGTCGAACACGAGCACTGGTTTCGGGCCGCGGTGGGCAACGAACACCCGGTCCTTCGCGTCCGTCGCCACCGCCGACACCGGGCCGAGTACGAGCTTTTGCGGCAGTTGCGGCCACCCGGTGACCGGGCGGTAGTCGGGGAACTTGTCCGCGGGTCGGTCGTCGCCAAAACCGGCTGTGGAAAACAGCAACAGTGGGCCGAGGATCGCCAGCTTGAGCACGGGGGACATGATAGCTCGGTTAATGAGTGGACGTCGGAACGAGTACGAGGTCAAGCCACGTGGTTCGACATCAAGGAGGACGCGGGCAGTCCCCGGTCGCGTCACCTGTTGATCTTGCAATTAGGCAACGACTTCTGGAGTTCCTTCAGTCCCGCGTCCGTCGCCTTCGTGTAGGTGAGGTACAGTGTGGTGAGAGTCTTGAGTGTGGCGATGCTCTTTAGACCCGCGTCCGTCACATCCTTAGATCGCAGGTCGAGAGTGGAGAGCTTGTGGAGTGCGGCCAGTTCCTTCAGACCCGCGTCTGTTATTGTGGCCTCGCGCAGGCTGAGTGCAGTGAGGTTCTTGAGCGATACGAGTTCCTTCAGCCCCGCGTTCGTGATCTTGGGACCGCCCAAGGAGAGCGAAGCGAGATTCTCGATGACAGACAATTCCTTCAATCCCGTGTCCGTCACCCCCGTGTAGCATAGTGCGAGATTGGTGAGTTTTTTCAGTGCGGCCAGTTCCTTTAGCCCTGCGCCTGTCACGGCTGTGAAACTCACGTCGAGTGTCGTGAGGTTTTTCAGGGGTTCGAGTTCCCGTAACCCCGCGTCGGTGATCTTGGACCCTCTCAGCGTGAGATCGGCCAGGTTCTTGAACGCGGCCAGTTCCTTCAGTCCCGCGTCCGTCACCGCCGTGCTCCACAATTTGAGTGTGTGGACCTCTTCTGGTTTCGACGGCCGTTTACCGTTCCGGGCTTCCGCCCCGGTCAGCGAGTGGAGTAAGTCGATCTCCCGCAACACGGCGAGGGCTCGGTCCGTTACCGTCGTGGGCTCCAACGCGACGTAGTTGAGACCTTTGAGCGGTGCGAGTTCCCTCAGACCCGCGTCCGTCACTTTCGTTTCACGCAGCCGGAGTTCAGTAAGTTTCTTGAGCGGTGTGAGTTCCTTCAGGCCCCCGTCCGTCACGGCGGTGCCGTCGAGATTGATGTAGGTGAGGTTTTTGAGGGGTGCGAGTTCCTTCAGACACGTGTCTGTCACCGCCGTTCCACTCAGATCGAGCGCGATGACGTCTTCTGATTTGGCCGGGCGTGAATCATCGAGAGTCGTCGCGCCGCTGAGAGCGTGGAGTCGGTTGATTTCGCGTAACGTCTTCAGCGCCGCGTCCGTCACCTGCGTTTTGCTGAGGAAGAGCGTGGTGAGGTTCTTGAGTGGTGCCAGTTCCCTCAAGCCGACTTCTGTCACCTGCGTGGTACGCAGGCTGAGTGTCGTGAGGTTCTTGAGTGGTGCCAGTTCCTTCAGGTCCGCGTCCGTCACGTCCGTCTCGTCCAGCGTCACGGTGATCACCGGCTTGCCGGGCTGGTTGTCGTCGCGGGTGAACTTCCCGTTGATCTTTTTCACAAACTCGACGGCCTTGTCTTCGGCGTCGGCTCGGCCCGCCGTGGGCGAACCCAACACCATTGATGACGCAACGGCCAACAGCATCAGTCGCGACATGGTCATTCTCCCGACAAATGAATGCCCGATGATACCACAGACGTCCGGTCCCGAAAGCCGCTAACCCTCACAACGCTCACATCGTCCTCGATTCCAGGCTCGAATCCCTACTTCGCCTTTCTCGACGAGAATGCGTGTGCCGCGACAGAACCGAGTAACCCCGCTGGGCGAGATCGTCGCGGTGCCCGACCGCGGCACGTTCATGGGCCACCGCGGGTGTCTACACGCCGCCGCGGTGGCGCACGGCTCGGCCGCGGTCGGCGTGTACGCTCGCGCAGAACAGGCCGGTGAGGTCTCGACCGACCCCTCGTGTGGTTGGAATGACAGGAGCCATCGCACTCACGGAGTACCACCGTCGCTGAACTGGAACACGGGTCAGATGTGGGGTCAGACGCGGTAGGTTCCGAACACGCGATCCCAGAACCTCGTCACCACCCCAAAGTTCCAGCGCACGCTCGCCCGGTGGTGAACGGCGTGGACCGCGGGGTTCATCCAGAAGAGCCGGTGTGGGGCTTCGTGCGACCACTTGTGAGCGACCGCCACCGCCAACACGTACACGACCGAACCGGCCGCGAAGGCACCGCCCGCAAGCGGACTGTGAACGAACCCGATCCAGAGGAACGGGACCGCCGCCGGCAGGAACCCGAAAAACTCCGAGACGATCGAGTACCGAACGTGGGTTTTGTGGTGCCGCTTGTGGCGGCGAACGGCCCAGTGTTGCAAACGCGAGTGCAGGACGAAGCGGTGTAACAGGTACTCGATGAGACTCCCCAGCGCAAGGGCCGCGACGAAGAACACGGCGACGGTGCACATGTCACTTTCCCTCCTGTCGGTTTTCGGGGTTGCTCAGAGGGGATTCGCACTGCGCCAGCAGCCACCGGGCGGCCTGCCGGGGTGTTTCTTTCCCGACGTCCACCCGCCGGTTCGCTTCCCGCATGGCCTTCTGGTCGATGGACCCGACGAGCGGTCGGAGTGACTCCACCAGTCCCGGTCGGTCGGCGGCGGCACGGGACACCAGCAGGATCGCGTCGTAGGGCGGGAAGACCTGCTCCGGGTCGTCGAGCAGTCGGAGCCCGAAAGGCTCGATCCGGCCGTCGCTGCCGAAGGCGATGATGGCGTCCACCTGTCCCTCGCTGGCCGCCGCGTACATGAGTGTCGGGTCCATCGCCACCGTCTCCACGTCCCCGTCGCGCAAGCCGTACTTGTCCTTGAGCCGCCGCCACTCCTTCTGGTGGAAGAAGCCGGTGTCGGCACCGACGCGGAGCGGTCGGCCCAGTCGTTCCCTCGTGTACCGGGCCAGATCGGTGATCGACTTCGTGTCCCACGACCTCGCCCGCGCCTCTGGTAGCGCCACGGCGTAGGCGTTCTCGAAACCCAGTCGGCCCAGGCAGACCACGCCGAAGTCCTCTTCGAGGAAGCGCTTCACCTCCGCCAGCGTGGTTTCGGGGTCCGCGTAGTCGTGGCGCTTCATGAGAAGCGTCCACACGTCACCGGTGTAGGTGACTAGACAATCGACCTCACCCCGCTGGAGCGCCAGGTGTTGGACGCCGTACGCCATTCCCTGACGCCGTTCGGGTCGGAAGCCCGCGGCTTCGAGCTTGCGGGACATCGCGTGCGACAGGGTGTACTGTTCGGTGAACGAGGCGCTGGCGATCACGACGCGATCGTGCTTGCGGAACCAGCGCGTCACCGGTTCGTACAGCCCGGCCGCAACGACCACGAGCACCCCGGCGAGCGCGGCGAGCGCGATGCGCCGACTGCGCCGGCGTGCCGCGACCTCCAGTAACCGGACGAGTTGATCCAACCCGACCGCGAGCAGCGCCGCCGCGACGCACCCGAAGACCGTGGCCGTGTGGTTGAGGGTGGCGATGCCCGCGAAGATGTAATTGCCGAGGCTCTGACCGCCGATCGGTGTCGCCAGCGTCGCGGTCCCGACGACCAGAACGGTCGCGGTACGGACCCCGCCGAGGATGACCGGAGCCGCCAGCGGCAGGATCACCCGCCACAGCGCCTGCCGGTCGCTCATGCCCAGCCCGCGCGCCGCTTCCGTCATGGCCGGATCGACGCCCCGGATGCCGACCACCGTGTTCGCGAGGACGGGGAGAACGCTGTAAAGCAACAGCGCGAGGAACGCCGGCCAGAAGCCGATCAACCCGCCCAGCGCCACCATCATCAGGGCGAGCAGCGCCAGACTCGGCACCGTCTGGATAACGCCCGCCACGGTCAGCGCGACCTCGGCGAGTCGCGGGCGTCGGCCCGCGACGATCCCCAGCGGCAACCCGACCGCGACCGCCGCCGCGAGGGCGGCGACCGAGAGCAGCACGTGCCCGCCGAGATAGGCGGGCAGGTTGGCGAACAGTTCCTGGAGGTTCTCGTTCACGGCCGTTGCCCTCCGCAGGTGTCGGCGGCGGTGAGTGCGTCCAGTCGCTCGGTCTGGCGTCTCGGCGCGGCCAGGAGTGCCTCGACGAACGGGTCGCCGGGGTTCGCCAACAGTTCCCGCGGCGTTCCCTCGCGCAGCAGCGCCCCCG
>SXHE01000861.1 GCA_005773755.1 Planctomycetia bacterium | reverse complement strand
ACTGAATCGCAAACTTGTTGAGACGGTGAAGGGACACTTCGCCCAGAAGTCGACGGCCGAACTCCAAGACATCGCACGAGTCCGAGATCTTGAGCGCTGGTCCGAAGAAGCGTTCGCCGCGGCCGAAGAGGTGCTGGCCGACCGCGCTGCCGGGCGCGCGAAGGAGCCGCGCGTCCCGGTGAAGGACACACCTCCGCCTTCGCCGGGCGAGAGCCTCCGTGAGTTGGTTCCCGTTCTCGGCTTCCTCGCCGGGGGTCTGTTCGGGGGCATGTTGGGGCGTGCTCTCGTCCGCGCCGCGGACGAGATTCCCAACCGGCCGGTGGCGTTCGGCTCCGACCTCGCGTGGCTCGCGGTCGAAACGAACGACACGCGGGCCGTCGCCGTCGCCCTCGGCCTGCACCGGGTCTAGCAAGCACTGTGGGAAGAAGGAACCGCGGCGGCTTACAAGTCGAGGGTGTTCGTCACACCGCCGCTCGGCGACTGGACGCTCGCGGTGAGTGCAGCGCTGTTTCCGCCGGATCGGATCGAGACGTTTGCCAAGCCGCTCGTTCAGGAGCTGAGCGGGCACTTCCGAGACGCGCAGTATTTCTGCACGCACAAGGACGCGAAATTGCACGCCTGGGCGCGCGCACAAAAGGGCAAGTTCGTGCGCGGCTACGCGCGGGATGAGCGAAGCACTCCGACGGTCTGGAGCGAGGGACCGCAGACGAAGACTGAGCGCGCGCTCGGGTTCCGGTTCACCGACGCGCCGGGCGCGCCGCCCGCGCCCCCGCACCCCGAAGACGTGGCGATCGTTGACGAGAGTTGTGTGTTCAAACTTGCGGCCCTCTGGAGCGTCGATCCGAGCGCCCTGGACGAGCACTTCGCGGAACCGGTTGCCGGTCTGATCGGCGAGTTCCCACTCGCCAAAGCCTGACGTTCGCGATCTAACCCAAAGGTGTACTGTGTTCCTCAACCTCGCGCTCGCGCTGGCCGCGGCTCCTGATGCCGACCTGCTCTCCGACAAGGTCGCGGTGCGGCTGATCGTGCCGGCGTATGTATTCCCCAGCACCGTCGCGGGGTCTGCCGAGAAGAAGTACTGGGACGCGCTCATCGCTGCGGCTTCGCCGGAGTGCCCGATTGTCGCGATCATCAACCCGGCCAGCGGGCCAATCGACCGCGCCACGCCGGAGATGGAGCCGGCTCACGTCAAGGCGTACACCGATCTGATCACGCGAGTCGCGAAAGAGAACAAGCACCTGCGGTTCGTCATGTACGTCCCGCTCGCGAACAACAAGACCAAGCAGATCGACGGGCAGGCCGAGTACGTGGTGCGGACCGACGCCACCGACGACATCGACGCCTGGCTGAACACTACCCGCCGGACAAGCACCCGAACCTGATCGGGTTCTTCCTCGACGAACACCCGGCGTTCGACAACGAGCAACTTGCCGTGGCGCGTAAGGTGCGCCACTACGCCGCGAAGAAGCTCTCCGACGGGCCGGTGTTCCTCAACGTCGGCCGCGCCACCGGCGGCGCGGCGATCCTCACCCGCGTCCTCTCCAACGAGGTCGCGCTGTTGTGGGAAGCCCCGGACAAGGACAACCTGAAGGACAAGTTCGCGCTGCCGATGTGGGCCGACCAAAAGACGAAAGCCGGGTACGTATTCGCGCGCCGCCAGTTCGCGGTACTGGTACACTCGAAGCCGAAACTCGACGCCGAGTTCGTGCCGCTGGTGGCGGGCAAGCGCGTGGGCTGGCTGTACGCCACCGACGCGAGCGGCGCGAACCCGTGGAACAAGCTGCCGACGTATTGGGACGAGTTGGTGAAGGCGGTCAAGGCGCAGAACGCCGCGAAGAAATGACTGCGAAGGGGAGACGATGGCAACCGTCGTGTGTCCGGGGTGCGGGCTGCCGCGGGGCGAGTCCGAAATCGAGAAGCCGTGCCCGGTGTGCGCCTCCGCGCCGGCACTTAAGGCGGTGCGCACGCGCGACAAGACAGCCGAACCGGACCCGACCGCGGGTATGGCCGCGGACGCGAGCGAACTGCACACGCCGCGCCCGCTCACCGGCGAACCGCGCTCGCGGTGGGCGCTCGTTGGCGCGGTCGCTTTTGCCGCCGGCACGCTCTGCGGTGTCGGCGGCGTGCTCGGCTTTCAATCGCTCGACCGCGCGAAGGCCAAGCCCGACGAACCGGAGGTCGCGGAGAAGCGGCCCGAACCCGCGCCGCCCACGAAAGTCGCGCCGCCCGCGAAGATCGAAGTCGCGCCGATGCCGCACGAACCGGTGCCGGAGTTGCTCCCGTTCGGCCCGGATTCGGACCTCGACCCCGACGTGAAGGTGGTCCAGATTCAGCCGCCCGGCCTCCTCACCACGCACGCCATCAACATGCCGGCCGACGTGTACTCCGTGCCCGTGATGACGAAGGGCGAACACGTCGTTCTCAAAGGGAAGGTGAAGTCGCTGCGGGTCCACGGGCTGGACGCGGGCGCGATGCTCGACGCTTCCGACCTGGAGGCGGCGACGATCATCGTGACCGGCAAGATCGACGGCCGCTCGACGCTGAAGCTCAAGGCCCCCAACGGCGCGGTCAACCTGTCCGCGAAAGTGGACGGCCGCTCGGACGTCACCATCAACGCGCCGGGCGGCGACGTGGTGTTCACCGGGCAGACCACACCGACCCGCGACGGCTCGAAGATCGACAACGGCTCGACGGTCACGATCACCGCGCGCACGGTGGTGTTCAAGGGCGACATCGCGGGCACCGACACGCGCGTGTCGGTCACGCTCACCCGTAACGCACTACTGCGCGTAGGGGCCGTTACCGGCAAGGCCGTGGTCGAGTACAAGTCGCTAGTCGCGGGTTGGGCCGTCGTTGATGTGAGCGTCGGCTCCGTCGCCCCCACCGCGACGTTCCGCAAGCTGGAGTGACCCCGTGACGCACGACCTGTTCGGCAAGTTGAAATACAAGGAGAGCGACGAGTCGTGGGCCGGGGCCGCGCGACTGCCGCTGTTCGCGGCCGTCGGGATGCGCCCGGAGCCGGAGCCGGGGTCGCCGCCCCAGACCGAGGAGGAGGCCGCGGCCGAAGCCGAGCGGCTGACCGCCGAACTGAACGCCATGATGGAGCAGATGCGGGCCGCGATGAGCGCGCGGTTCGGCGAGAAAGCGGCGGCGGCGTTCGACGCGGTCGATTCCGCGGCCGAGGACGTTCCCGACCAGTCGGACCCGCGTGACGAGGAGCGTGCCCAACGCCGCGCCGAGAAGCGGGCCAAGAACGCGGCGCTGCTCGCGAAGGGGAAGTACCCGATCCGCGTCGCCGGGCCGGGCGAGGCCGCCCCGACGCCCGCGCAGGAGAACGCCTTTCGCCATCTGCTTGCCAACGAAGCCGCCGTGTACGACGCGGTGCTGGCGCAGGTGTGGGAGTCGTACCGCGAGCGCGCCTGGCCCAACGTGCCCGGAATGAAGCCCGCCGCGACAGCCGCCGAACTGCGGGGCCACTTCGCGCTCTCGCGCCTCGACATCAGCCGCGAGGCCCGCGCCGGCTTCGCGCACATCGTCTTCATGGTTGAATCCGACTGGGCCGACGAGCACGGCCTCATGGTCGTGTACTCGCCGGACACGGGCGAAGCGACCTGGACCACCTGGGACGGGCTGTACGACGCGCTCGAAAGCGAGGAGCCGCAGGAAGAGGGCGCGGAGTACGTGCCGACGCCGCACGACAACCTGCTCGAAGCGATCCTGACCGGGGACGAGGCGAAGGCCCGTGAGTTGGTCGCGGCCGGCGCGGACATCAATGCGCTGGGGCCGGACGAGTACCCGCCGCTGTGGATTTCTGTTGACCAAATGGAACCGGACGAGGTGCGCCGGCTGCTGGCGTTCGGGGCCGACCCGACCCTCGCGAACCCGGACGAGCGCACCACCCCGTTGAAGCACGCCAAGAAGCTTTTCCGCGACCTGGGGTTCGCGCCGTCGAAGGCGCGCGACGAACTGCTCGACGGCGTCCTGTCGATGATGCGCGAATCTGCCGGGCCGCAGATGAACGACATCAAGGCCCGCCTCGACGCGATCATCGCGGCACTGGAAGCCGCGAAGCCTTGAACAGAAGGCCCGCGCGGGCGATCGTTGCGAACGGTCACCGACTCACCTTCACCCGCCCCGCGAACCGGCGTACCATGCGGGTATGCTTCGCGAACTGGCCGTACAGAACCTCGCGCTGATCGAAGACGTGCGCGTCGAGTTGCACGGGGGCTTCTGCGCCTGGACCGGCGAAACCGGGGCCGGGAAGTCGCTCCTGCTCGGCGCGCTGGGCCTGCTGCTGGGCGAGCGCGGCAGCGCCGACCTGATCCGCACCGGGGCGGACGAACTGCGCGTCACCGGGCGCTTCGACCTGACGGCCGAACAGCGGGCCGCGGCCGACGCGATCCTCCCCGCGCCGGTGCAAGACGACGACCTGATCCTTACCCGCCGGCTGTCGCGGTCCGGGCGCAGCACGGCCCACGTCAACGACATGCCCGTGGCCGTGTCCACGCTCAAGCGCGTCGGCGAAATGCTCGTCGACGTTCACGGCCAGCGCGAGAGCTACTCGCTCCTCCAGCCCGCGTACCAGCTCGAACTGCTCGACGCGTTCGGCAAGCTCACCGACCTGCGCGACAGGTACAGCAAGAGGGCCGAGCGCGTCCGCGACCTGCGCCGGCAGTTCAAGGAACTGTCCGACGCGAAGCTCGCCCGGCAGCGCGAACTGTCGCTGGTGCGGTTCGAGCGCGAAGACCTGGACAACGCCAGACTGATGCCGGGGGAACTGCCGGCGCTGGTGAAGGAGCGCGAGCGGCTCACGCACGCGCAGAGCCTGGCCCAGTTCACCAGCGGCGTTTCGGCCCGGCTCGTGGACGACGACGGCGCGGTCGCGGAAGTGATCGGCAAGCTCATCAAGGACGCGCACAGGTGGGCGCACTTCGACCCAAAACTGGCCGAGGTGAGCCAGCGGCTCGACGCGCTGCGGCCCGAACTGGTGGACCTCGCGGACACCTGCCGCGACCTCGCCGAGCGGTTCGAGGCCGACCCCGACCGTCTCGAAGAGGTGGAGCAGCGCATCGCCCTGCTGAAGAAGCTACAGCAGCGGTACAGCCGGACCCCCGACGAACTGATCGTCTACCGCGACTCGCTCGATGCAAAGGAAGCCACACTCGAGAAGCAGGAAAGCGATCTGAGCGGAATCGACGGCACGCTCCGCGCGGCGTGGGCCGCGCTGCGCGACGCGGCGACCGCGCTCAGCAAGGCCCGCGCGAAGGTCGCGAAGCGGCTCGCGGCCGACACGCAGAAGCACCTCGCCGACCTGAACATGCCGAAGGCGAAGTTGGACGCGGTGCTTGAGGTGCAGGCGCTGCCGGACGACCCGACGGCCGGCGACGTGCCCGCGGCGGGCATCGACCAACTGGAACTGATCCTGACCGCGAACCCCGGCGAGCCGGCCCGCCCGCTCCGCAAGGTCGCCAGCGGCGGCGAACTGTCGCGCACGATGCTCGCGCTGAAAACCGTGCTGGCCGCGCACGACCCCGTTCGCACGCTCGTCGTCTTCGACGAGATCGACGCCAACGTCGGCGGGCGGCTGGGCGACGTGCTGGGCCAGAAGCTCGCGGCGCTGGGGCGGTCGCATCAGGTGTTGTGCGTGACGCACCTGCCGCAGGTGGCGAGCTACGCGGCGTACCAGTGGACGATCCGCAAGAGCACGACCGCGAAGCGCACCGCGACCACCATCTCCGCGCTCACCTCGGACGAAGCGCGCGTCGAAGAACTGGCAATGATGCTGCGCGGCGAGTCGCGCAGCGAGACGACGCGCAAAGAAGCCGCCGAGATGCTGCACGCCGCCGAGCAGCAACGCGGGGGGTGAGGCGTGATCGAACCCGCTGTTACCCTCGTCCGCTGCCGCGCGTGCCGGCGCTCCGAACGACTGACGCTCACCGATGGGCGGTTCTGGTGCGCGTGGTGTCAGCGGTGGGCCGACGTCGACGCCGAGCAAGTCCTCGGCGCGGCCGTGGTTCTCGACGGCGATCACTTCCGACTCGCCCCCGTTGCCGCTCCGAAGGAATGGCAGCAACCGCTGCGCATCCCGTCGGGCTGGCTCATCGGCTGGAACAGCTTCGCGGAAGATGACATCGACCCTACGTCAGACAGTCACGGCGGCTTCCAGAACCTGTTTCAGGCGACCAACGAACACCTTCGGCGTGCCATTGATGTTGACTGGCGCGTCGATGCCGGACCTCCGGTGATCGGGCGATACCGCTTGCAGGTGTTGTCGCTCGTCGCTGTCGATTCTAACGACCACAGGCACGCATCGGGCCCACTCGCGGTCGATTGGGACGCGCCGCTGCACGACTTCGAGACAGCGGAACGTGTTGCTCTGGTCGAGGAGTTGGAGGCATGTCTTCGCGGTGAGCGCGGGTAGGTGGCTTCGCCACTGTCCACTGATCGTCCGCGTTGGGCACTCTACTCCGCTTCCAGGCGCTCCAGTGCGGTGCGGGCGTCGGGGTGGCCCTGCGACGCGGCGCGGCGGTACAGGTCGAGCGCGCGGGGCAGGTTCTTCGCGCCGCCGTGCCCGCCCTCGCACAGCGCGGCCAGGTTGAACTGCGCGTCCGGGTCGCCCTGTGCCGCGGCCTTCTCGTACCACTCGCGCGCCGTGGCGAAGTCCTGCGGCACGCTCTCGCCGTTGTGGTGCAGTGCACCCAAGTTGTACTGCGCGCCGGGGTGCCCGCGGGCCGCGGCCTTCGTCCACCATTCACGGGCCTGTGCGATGTCGCGCGGCACCCCGTCGCCGGCGTCGAACAGTACGCCGAGGTTGAACTGCGCGTCGGCGTCGCCCTGCGCCGCGGCCCGCTCGTACCACTCGCGCGCCTTCGCCACGTCGCGCGGGCCGCCCTCGCCCTCGTGGTACAGCCCGCCGAGGTTGCTCTGTGCGGTCGCGTCGCCTTGCAGTGCGGCTTTCTCGAACCACTCGCGAGCCTTCGCGCCGTCGCGCGGCACGCCGTCGCCGTTCTGGTAGAGCGAGCCGAGAAAGGCCTGCGCCGTCGGGTGCCCGCTCGCGGCGGCGCGCTCCCACCAGTCGCGGGCCGTCGCCGGGTCGCGCGGCACCCCGCGGCCCTTCTTGTACAGCACGCCGAGGTTGTACTGTGCGTTCGCGCTGCCCCGCGCCGCGCCGCGCTCGTACCAGGCGCGGGCGGTCGCGGCGTCGCGGGGCACCCCGCGGCCGTGGTCGTGCAGCCAGCCCAGGCGGAACTCCGCTTCCGCGTGGCCCAGCGCCGCGGCCCGCTCGAAAAACTCGCGGGCCTTCGCGTAGTCCTGAAGCGCGCCGCGCCCGGTGTAGCACTCCTCGCCGCACCGGTAGTCGGCCTCGGCCCGTTCGCGCTGTTCGTCGGCCAGAACCGCCGGCGCGACCGGGAGCGCGACGGCTTCGGTCGCGAGCAACGGCGCGACGAGCGCCTGCCACTCGGTCGCGTCGGCCGGTCGGCGGTCGGGCCGGTTCGCGACGCTCCGCACCACGAGCGCGGCGAACAGTTCCGGCACGCCCAGGTCGCGCAGCTCGTCGGCCGCGTCCGCGCCGGGCACGCTCTTCAGATCACCGGTCAGCATCTGGTAGGCCATGACGCCGAGCGCGAACACGTCGTCGCGCGGGCTGGGGGCGCTGCCGTGCATCTGCTCCGGGGGCGCGTACCGCAAACTCCCGGCGTGGCGCAACAGCGTGGGCAGGCGCACGGAGTGATCGACGAACACGCGGGTCTCGTCGGTCGGCGGCGCGGCGGCGGCCACCCCGCCCAGGCCGAAGTCGGTGACGCGCGGCACGCCGTCGGACATCAGGACGTTATGCGGCTTCAGGTCGCGGTGAACGATGGGCGGGTCGAGGCGGTGCAGCGCGGCCAGCGCGCCGGCGACCGCGTGCAGCGTCCGCACCGCGCCCGCGAACCGCTCGCGCGGGGTCAACTCGCGCGCGCAGTCGATCACGTCCGCGAGCGTGCCGCCCGGTACGAACTCGTACATCAACCAGGGACTCTCGGCCTTCAACGAGTATTCGAGCAGCGGGACGATGTTCGGGTGCTCGCCGGCCGTGCGCATGACGCGGAGCAGCACGGTCTTCTCGTGGGCGATGAGCCGGTGCCGCACGTCCGGGTGCGTGCAGAACTTCACCGCGCGCAGCTCGTCCTTCCACTCGTGCCGCGCGAGCCACACCTCTCCGAACCCGCCGCGGCCCAGTTCGCCCACCAGCAGCCAGTTCTCGGCGCGGTCCACCGGGTCGCCGGCCGCGAAGTGCGGGCGCACGGGGTCCGGGATCGGTGGGAGCGCGGGGTCGTTCATGACGGAGGTAATTCTACCGGGATGCGGGCGCGCGCGGAACCTGAGTCGGTGACAGCCGGGTACGCCGGCGGTAGCATAAGCGGCATGAACGACGCGACCGCTTCCGATTCGCTCGCCGCGGCGCTGGGCCGCATCCCCAGCGGCCTGTTCGTGCTGACCGCCGGCTCCGGGGCCACCGAAACCGGGATGCTGGCGAGCTGGGTTCAGCAGTGCTCGTTCGAGCCGCCGCAGGTGACGGTCGCGGTGAACAAGCAGCGCGAGGTGCTCGAATCGCTAGCGGACGGCGCGCCGTTCGTGCTGAACGTGCTACCGGAAGGCGGGAAGGCGCTGGTCGCGCACTTCGGGAAGGGCTTCGCGCCCGGCGAACCGGCCTTCACCGGACTCGACGTGCGCCGCGATGCCGACACGCCGCCGATCCTGCTAGCCGCTCATGCGTACCTGGTGTGCCGTGTGGCGGGCAGCGCCGACGCCGGCGACCACACTCTCCTGATCGCCCGCGTCGAAAGTGGCGGCGTCCTGCACGACGGCAAGCCCACTGTTCACCTGCGGAAGAACGGGCTGAGGTATTGAAGCATGGACGAACCGATCATCAGCTCGGACACGCAGCGCGGGAACCGGTTGCCGCCGCGCCAGGTTGTTACGCAGAAGTGGCCGGTGCTGCACGCCGGCAGCGTGCCGCCCTTCGACCCGGCGAAGTGGGACTTCAGCGTCTTCCCGATTCCGCTCGTGGACAAGGTGAAGCAGTTCAGTTGGGCCGAGTTCGCCGCGCTGCCGCGGGTGCGCGTGTTCGCGGACATGCACTGCGTCACGCGCTGGAGCAAGCTCGACAACCTGTGGGAAGGCATCAGCAGCCGTGAGTTGCGGAACCACGTCACGATCTCGCCGCGGGCCAAGTTCGTGATGGTCCACTGCGAGTACGGGTTCAGCACGAACCTGCCCATCGACGACTTCTTCGCCGACGACTGCCTGTTCGCGACCCACCATAACGGCGACCCGCTGACCCCGGACCACGGCTTCCCGCTGCGGTTGGTGGTGCCGAAGCTGTACGCCTGGAAGAGCGCGAAGTGGGTCCGCGGGGTCGAGTTCATGGAGGCCGACCGCCCCGGCTACTGGGAGAGCTTCGACCACGGGGGCTACCACATGCGCGGGAACCCGTGGGACGGCGGCGACAACGGCGACGGCGAGCGGTTCCGCCCCGACAGCGAGCGCCCCGGCCGCTGGGCGCTGTAATGTGCGGGCTGCGGGCCGCTTTTCCCGGATTTTTTCGAGCGCGAACCCGGCTTCCTACAATCTCTGGTATCGGGTATCTCGTCTCATAGGGATGCCCGCCGCTCGCGCGGGATCGACCCGCTCCCTCTCCAGTCGTCCTCGGAGGTTTTCGCAATGATGACTTCGTTCGTGCTCTCGATGGCGCTCGCCGCGCCGGTTCCCGTCGCCCCGACCACTCCGGTCGCGGGCGGTCCCATGCCGCAACTGCTGGAACTCAAGGCCGACGCCAGCGGCAAGATCATGGTCACGGTCATGCGGACCGAGATGCAGAAGGTCGTCATCGGTCAGGGCAACGCGGTGAACCCGAACGGCGGCGCGCCGGCCGTCATTACTCGCGAAGTGCCTGTCACCAAGTACGCGACGGTCGAACTGGGCGACGTGAAGGAGCTGAAGGTCACGACCGCGGACGGCAAAAGGCTGGAAGTGGCCGACGCCGTGGCGAAGCTGAAGACCGGCGGCGTAGTGGTGGTTTCGGCCGACGGCAAGCCGGTCAGCCCGAACTACCTGAAGCTGTTCAAGGACGACGTGCTGGTGCTCGCGTCGCCGGAGCTGGTGCCGATGAACCAGAACAACATCGGCAAGCCGTTCCCCGGCGGTCCCGGCGGCATCCGCCCGCGCCCGCCGATCCAGATTCAGCCGCTGCCCGGTAACGTCGTCCCGCTGCCCCCCGGCATCCAGATCCAGCCCGGCGTGATCCAGATCGAGATCGCCCCGGCCCTGCCGGTGCTGCCGGCCCCGGTGCCGGCTCCTGAGAAGTAAGGTTGGTACTCGCGAAGCCGCAAGCGGCTCCCCTTGCGGCTTCGCCCGTGTCCCATGAATGTAACACGCCAATCAGCGCCTTTACCCCGGCCTTCCGCCGGGGTATCTTATTTGGTGTAGTCGATTGTCCGTTTCACGGAGACTCGCCGCGATGAACCCCTCCTTACTGTTGTCCGCGGCGCTGCTCGCGCCCGCCGCCCCGCTCCCGCGCGATACTAACCCGACCGAGACCGGCCCGGCCCCGCGCGTCCTCGCGCTCAAGGCCGACGCCGCCGGCGCGGTCCGCATCATCGGAACCGTGCCCACGAAGGTCACGGTCACTAACACCTACTTCACCATCGAACAGGTGATGGTGGACGGCAAGCCCGTCCAGCGCCAGGTGCAGAAGAACGTCGATCAGGACATCGTGACCACGACCTACCTCAACAAGTCGCTGGCCGATTTCAACGGGACGTTCGCCACGGCCGACGGTAAGCCGCTAACGGTCGCTGAGGCGACGAGCCGCGTGAAGAACGGGGCCACGATGCTGGCCAGCGCCGACGGCAAGCCGATCGCGAAGACGTGGCTCCGCGCGGTCGGCGCGGACACGGTCGTGATGGTCGCCGACGGGCTGTCGCACGCGCAGCCGCAGTTCGGCGGCGGCACGCTGCCCACCACCCCGGCCCCGCGGCTCACCATGCTCGGGGCCGACGACAGCGGCAAGGTGCTCGCCCCGTGTACCAGTTTGCCGTTGAACCCGAACGGCGGCGTCTACTACGACGAAATGATGCTCGACGGCGGGGGTCGGGCGTGGAAGGGCGGGCGCGGGTTCCGCGGCGACATTGGATACATCGACTACGGCGCGCAGCAGTACGGTGGTAAGGTCGTCAACAAGCCGCTCGCGGACGTGAAGTTCGACGCCTACGACGTGACCGGCAAACTGATCCCGCGGACCGCCGCCCTGCGCCAGCTCGCGGCCGGCGGCATGGTCGTCGTGGCCGGCAACAACCAGATGCCCGACGAGGCGTACCTCAAGGCGTTCCACCGCGACGTGCTCGTGCTCGTCGGCCCGGAACTGGTTGTTCCGAATCCGATCGTCGATCAGACCAAGAAGAAGACCGCAGACCCGAAGGCGCTACCGGTAGCCCCCGGCGTCAATCCGCCCGCGCCGCCGCTGCCCGTGATTCAGCCCGGCATCATCATCCAGGGACGCGCCGGTGGTAACGTGATCCTGCCCGTTGCACCGGCGGTCGAGAAGAAGTAGGCGGCGCGGTAGCAGTCAGGAGGACCGCGATTCCTCTGCCCAGGGTAACGCCCTGGGCATTTTTCGTGTCGCTCGCGCGAAGGGTCTGCGAAAATCCGCACTTGCCCCTTCCTTTCTCGCGCGCCATCCGGCACCATATCTGTAGCTGCCACCCACCGCCTTCGCACCCCCGCTCCCACGCTGCCACAATGACCACTCCGAACCGTCGTGCGTTTCTGCGCTCGTCTGCCGCCGCGCTGTTCGCCGGGTATGCCTCCGCCTCCGATGTAGACGTGGCCCCGCTGCCGCGCGAGTCGCTCGAACTCGCCCCGGCCCCGCGCGCGGTCGAGGCGCTGCCCACCAACCTGAAGCACCAGGACACTCTGTTCCTGACGTGGAGCCAGGACCCCACGACCACGATCACCGCACAGTGGGTCGGACCGACGGCCGGCGCGCCCGTCTCGGCCCGCGTGTCGCAGGCCAACACCAAGGACGACTGGGTCGCGGCGAACGTGGTTCAGAAGGCGTTCGGCAACACGGCGATGAAGGTTCACCGGGCCGAGTTCACCGGGCTGAAGCCGGGCACCGAGTACCTGCTCAAGATCGGCACCGACCCGCAGGTGTGCCGGTTTCGCACGATGCCGGCGAAGGCCACGAACACCTTCACCTGGGTGTCCGGCGGCGACTGCGGCACCGGCCCGCACGCCATCGGTACCAACCAGATCGCGGCCAAGCAGGAGCCGTACTTCGCGCTCATCGGCGGCGACCTGGGCTACGACAACGGCACCAGCGCGAAGACCGCGATCCAGTTCTTGCAAAACTACTCGAAGTACATGATCGACCCGAAGGGCCGACTGATCCCGATGGTGACGTGCATCGGCAACCACGAGGTCAAGGGCGGGTACAAGGGCAAGCGGTCGGACGCGACGTACTACCTGCCGCTGTTCGACGGCCTGTACAAGGACACGACCTACGGCACGCTGGACTTCGGCGACTATCTCAGCCTCGTGCTGCTCGACAGCGGCCACGTCTCGGCCATCGGCGGGGCGCAAACCGACTGGCTCGACAAGGCGCTCGCGGAGCGCGTCGACCGGCCGCACCTGATCGCCGCGAACCACGTCCCCGCGTACCCGTCGTACCGCCCCGCGTCGGTCCCCTCCAGCACGCTGTTGTCGGCGTTCGGGATCAAGGAGAAGCCGGGCAGCGGCACGGGCACGGAGAACCGCCGGTACTGGTGCCCGCTGTTCGAGAAGTACGCGGTGGACGCCGTTCTCGAACACCACGACCACACGTTCAAGCGCACCCACCCGCTGAAGGGCGGGCACGTCGACAAGTACGGCGTGCCCTACCTCGGCGACGGCTCGTGGGGTCAGCTCCGCGCGCCGAACGCGCCGGAGAAGCTCCCGTATCTGGCGAAGGTGGCGAAGGCGTACCACATGACCGTTCACAAGCTGGAAGGCGACCAGCGGTTCCACGTCGCGGTGGAAGAGAACGGCAAGATCGCCGACGTGTGCGGCAGCACCGGCAAGCGCCCCGCCAAGCGGGGGTAAGGTCCGGCCGTGCGTGCGTCGCGCCCTCGGCGCGAGCGACACAATCGGCCCAGTTTCACTTCGGTCGGCACTAGGCCCGCGCCGATGATCACTTCATGGGGGCGGTGCCGCGCAAGGTCGTTTCGGTCAATACGTCCGACCGCGGGAGCGGGGCCGAGCGGATCGCATTTGGACTGTTCAAGGCGCTCCAGTGGCGCGGGGCTGAGTCGTGGCTGTTGGTCGGCGACAAGAAGACGCCCGACCCGTTCGTTCTGCCGTTCTTCGCCAGCCCGCACGTCGATTACACCGCGTACCAGAACTCCGACGAGTTGCTCCAACTGAGCGCGTCGGGGGCGCGCGACCGCGCCGCGGGCGTCGAAGACTTCAACTTCCCGTACTCGCGGCTGCTGCCGGAAATCACCGGGTCGCCGCCGGACTTGTTCTTCTGCCATAACCTACACGGCGGCTACTTCGACTTGCGCGTTTTGCCAGAACTGTCGCACCGGTACCCGGTCGTGTACTTCTTGCACGACTGCTGGGCACTGACCGGCCACTGCGCGTACCCGGTCGGGTGCTCGAAGTGGCAGACCGGGTGCGGGGCGTGCCCCGACCTGACCCTGCCGCCAGCGGTCGCGGCCGACGCCACCGACTCGAACTGGACCCGCAAGCGCGACATCTTCGCCGCGTCGCGGCTGTTCGTCACCGCGCCGACCGCGTGGCTCCTCGACCGCGCGAAGCGGTCCGTTCTGGCCCCGGCGATGGCCGACGCGCGGCTGATCCCCTCACCGCTCGACACGCGATGTTTCTGCCCCGCGCCGAAGGCCGAAGCGCGCGCGACCCTCGGCCTGCCGCCCAACGCTCACCTGCTCGTGTTCGCGGCGTTCCAGGCGCGGTCCAACCCGTACAAGGACTGCGCCACCGTCGAGGCCGCGGTTCACAAGCTCGCGGACCTGATGCCCGACGCGGACGTGCTCTGCGTGGCGCTGGGCCAAGAGGCACCGGAGTTGCGGCACGGGCGGGTCCGCGTCCGGTTCCTCCCGTTCCAACCGCAGGCCACCGTGATCCGCTACCTCCAGGCCGCGGACGTGTACCTGCACGCCGCGAAGGAAGAGAACTTCGGCCTCGTAACGGGGGAAGCACAGGCGTGCGGGACGCCGGTGATCGCCACGGCCGTAGGTGGCTTGCCGGAGGTGATCGCGGACGGACAGCGCGGGCTGCTGGTGCCGCCCGGCGACGCGGGCGCGATGGCCGCCGCTGCGCACCGGTTGTTGAACGACCCCGCGCTCCGCCTGAGGCTCGGCGCTCAAGCCGCCGCTTACGCGGCGCGCAACTGGGACCAGGAAACGGTTCTCGACACGCTGCTCGAATGGGTCGCGGAGCCGCGGTTGCCGGTCGCGGCGTGACCCGAATGGGAGGGGGCCGTGCGGATTCACCTGGGGCACACGTTCCACGGGGCCGGGAACGTCGGCGACGACCTGATGATCGCCGGGTTCCTGCGCGCCTGGGCCGCGTTCGGCGACGGCGCGAGCCTGACGTGCGCGTCGCCGTTCGACCGCGCCTCGCAGCAGCTCCGGTTCCCGCAGATCACGTGGTTGCCGGGCGACGAAGACGCGCGCGAACTCGCGGTGCGGGGCTGCGACGTGTGGGTCGCCACTGGCGGCCCGGCGTTCCAGACCACCGACGGCCCGTGGCTCCTCGACCAACTGGCGTTCGATGTCGAACTGTGCCGCCGACACAAGAAGCCGATGTTCTTCCTGTGCGTCGGGGCGAGCAACCGGGCGGCGGCCCTCGACCCGCGGGCGCGGCCGGCGCTGGACGCCGCCGAGCGCGTCTGGACCCGGGACACGGTCACGGTCGACGCGCTGCGGCCGATCTGCGGCGCGAAGGTGACAGGGGGGGCCGACCTCGCGCACCTCTATTTGCGGACCCGCCCGCCGCGCCAACTCGACCCCCGACTACTGGGCTGGGTGCTGCACTTCGACAACCGCTCGCTGCTGCGCCTGCCCGCGGTGGCCGACGCGATCCGTGCGCTGCCCGACCGCGACCACGCTTGGCTGGTGCAAGAGGTGCGGAACTGGCCCGGCACCGAGGAGGACTCGCTCGCCCGGTTGCCGGCCGACGTGCGTGCCCGGCTCGCGGTGTACCGGCCCGACTATGCGGAGGGCGGCACCGCGGAGTTGCTCGACGTGTGGCCCGCGTGCGGCACCGTCGCGACCAGTCGGTATCACGCGGCCCTGGCGAGCGCCTGGGCCGGGGCGCGGGTCGCCGTCATCGAGCGCGACGACAAACTCGCCAGCGCCGCCGCGATGTTGGGCTGCGCGCGCCTTCCCGCCGCGCACGACGCCGGGGCCGTTCGCGCACTGGTCGGAGCGGCCCAACCGGTCCGTCGCGACATCATGGAACAGCAGGCGGAAACCGCGTGGCGGTGCTGCGCCGAGTTCTTCGCCGCGATCCGCCCGACCGCGCGTGTTGCACTTTCGGACCGAACACCGGACACACAGACGGGAGGGATTCTGATGCCGATTCCGTACGAAGCCGGCCTGACGACGGCCGAGGTCGAGCAGTTCCACCGCGACGGGTTCCTGGGGCCGTTCCCCGCGTTCGCCGCGGAGCAGATGGCCGCGCTGCGCCCGGTTCTTCTGGACCGCGTGCTCACCAGCCCGTCCGCGACCGGCGGCTATCCCACGCAGTCGCGACACCTCGATAGCGCGACCGTGTGGGCCATGTGCACCGCGCCGGCCGTCGTCAGTCGGCTGAAGGCGCTTTACGGCCCGGACCTGATGCTGTGGTACTCCAATGTGTTCGACAAGGGGCCGGCGAAGAACGAGCAGCACGGCGAGTACCCGTGGCACCAGGACATGTGGCACTGGAAGATTGAGCCGAAGATCAGCCTGTGCGTGTGGATGGCCGTGACCGAGGCGACCGTCGAGAACGGGTGCGTTGAGGTGATCCCCGGTAGCCACGCGCGCGAGATCCCGGTGGTGCGGCGGCACGACGCGGCACAGGCCGACTGGTTCGGCGGGATGATCGCGGACCCGGCCCACTTCGATGAGTCGACTATGGTGCGGATGGTGATGAAGCCGGGCGAGTTCTTCATCTTCAACGAGGCGACGCTGCACCACTCCAACCCGAATCGCACCGGGCTGCGGCGCGTGGGCCTGTCGTTCCGGGTCTCGCTGACGAGCGTGAAGTCGGATCGGGCGCACCCGTGCGTGATGGTGTGCGGCACCGACAAGCACCGGATCAACCCGTTCACCGCGCCGCCGCTGACCGACCCGGACCCGAACGACCCGACCCGCGCGCTGCCCGACGGCACCGAGTACACGTTCGACCGGCCGCTGAACGGGCTGGGGTGGCACCTGCCCGAGCGCGACGGCGGCACCTGGCTCCGCTGGACCGGCCCGGCCACGACCTCGTGGCTCGACGTGCGCGCCCCCGGCGACAGCGCGTGTACCGTGGCCGTGCGGGTGCGGCACGCCATCGCCCCGGACGTGTTGGAATCGCTGGCGCTGACCGTGAACGATCACCCCGTCCCGCTGGCGTGGCGCGGCGGCGAGGGGTTCGTCGAGGTCGAAGGGCTGGTGCCCGCGGAGGTGCTGTCCGGCACGAACCGGCGGGCGCGAGTGGCGCTGAGCGTGCGGAGCGTGAAGCGGTTCTGCGACACCCAACCGGGCAACACCGACACGCGACAGCTCGGCCTCGCGGTCACGCGCATCGCGCTGACCCCCGTGCCGGTCGCGGAACCTGCGCCCGTACCGGAACCGGTTCAAGCAGAACCGCGTCACGAAGACCCGCCCGCGCGTGTCCCCGCCCGCCGCGGCCTGCTGGGGCGCGTGCTCAGCAAGCTCGCGCGCCGGTAAGCCCACCTCCCGCGCAGTCGCTCGCTGCTGCGCGAGTGAGGGCTTTTTTCTACACTACCACCATGAGTATTTCTACCGCGTTTCCCGTTGCCGTTGGCACTCCGCTCGCCGCGTCTGAGCACGCGGCGCTCGTTGCGCGCATGAAGGCCATTGTCGGGAACGACAACGTGCTGACCGCGGCCGCGGACATGGCCGCGTATGAGTGCGATGGGTTCACCATCGCCAAGACCAAGCCGAATGTGGTCGTGTTCCCGACCACGACGGAGCACGTCGTCGGGATCGTGAAGTCGTGCAACGAGTTGGGCGTGAACTTCATCGCCCGCGGCGCGGGCACCAGCCTCGCGGGGGGCTGCGTGCTGGTCGGCGGCGGCGTGATGATCGCCATGGCGCGCATGAAGCGCATTCTGGAAGTGAATGTGAGGGACCGGTATGCGGTCGTCGAGCCGGGCGTCGTGAACGTGTGGCTCACAAACGCCTTGAAGCCGCACGGCTTCCACTACGCCCCCGACCCCAGCAGTCAGGGCGCTTGCACCATAGGCGGTAACGTTGCCACCAACAGCGGCGGGCCGCACACACTCAAGTACGGCGTCACGGTGAATCACAGTCTCGGCGTCGAGTTGGTGCTGCCCGACGGCCGCGTGGTGACGTGCGGCGGGCCGACCGAGGACGCGCCCGGTTACGACCTCGTCGGCACCATCGTCGGCAGCGAGGGCACGTTCGGCGTCGTCACGAAGGTGTGGGTGCGGCTGACGAAGAACCCCGAAGCGTACCGCACGCTACTCGGCGTCTTCGAGACCATCGACGACGCCACCAACACCATCAGCGACATCATCGGCGCGGGCATCATCCCGGCGGCGCTCGAACTGCTCGACAAGACGATGCTTTCCGCGGTCGAGGCCGCGTTCAAGTTCGGGTTCCCGCTGGACGCGGAAGCCGTCGTGATTATGGAAGTGGACGGCCTCGCGGCCGGGTTGCAGGACGAGGCCGACCGGATCGAGGGCATCGCCAAGAAAAACAACGCCCGCGAAGTGCGCAAAGCCAACACCGAGGCCGAACGCATGGCGCTGTGGAAGGCGCGAAAGCAGGCGTTCGGCACGATCGGGCGGCTGGGCTACCCGAGTTACTGCACGCAGGACGGCGTCGTGCCGCGAACCAAGCTGCCGGAGATCATGCGGCACATCCAGGCCACGGCGAAAAAGTACAACCTCGGCATTTGCAACGTGTTCCACGCTGGCGACGGCAACGTCCACCCCATTCTGATGTTCGACGAACGCGACCCGGCGCAGGTGAAGGCCGTGCTCGACGCTAGCCACGACATCCTGTCCGAGTGCATCAACCTGGGCGGCAGCGTGACCGGCGAGCATGGCATCGGCGTCGAGAAGATCGACTTCATGCCGCTGATGTTCACCCCGGACGACCTGAACTACATGGTGCGCCTGCGCACCGCGTTCAACCCCGACGGCCGGTGCAGCCCCGGCAAGATGCTCCCCACCGCCGGCGGCTGCGCCGAACCGTCCAGCTTCGTGGGCCAAACCAAACCCGGCCGAAGGGCCGCGGTTTAGTCTGTTCCTGGGACCGCGCCCGGTGGCCCAAGTGTAACGGGGAGAAAATCTTTCGTTTGACGCGGACCGTCTGGAAAGGGTAGTATCGTCAGGGTAGTGTGAAGGGCGTTCGCGCTCTCCCGAACGTTGTCCCGGCTCCGTTTACGGCTTCGGAGACTTCCGCGATGACCGCGTGGGCAACAATCCGCCGGTACGGTGTAGCGCTCGCGCTACTCGTGAGTTCGTTCGCGCTGAATGCCCGTGCCGTTGATGCGCCCGTCAAGCCCGACCCGAAGCCGGCCAAACTCAACCCGACGCAGCTCCGCGAGATGGCGGACAAGGCCGAAAAAGCCGGCGAATGGGAAGCCGCGTTTAACGCCTACTGCCACCTCTTTGTCGCCGACCGTGCCGCGCCCGACCTGCGCGAGAAGCTCAACGCCGCGCTCCGCCGAGTGCAGCAGGTCCGCCGCCACCGCGACCCGAACTTCCAGCAGTTCGCCGCGAACATGCAACTCGGGGCCGGACTCGACCTGTTCGCCGAAGTGATGCAGCGCGTCCCGACGATCTACGCCGACCGCGACAAGGCCACCCCGCAACACCTGTGGGGCTACGCGATTGAAGAACTCGATCGGGCGCTCGGCAACGCCGCGTTCCGGTTGGCGTTCCTCGACAACCCGCGTGCGGACAAGATCGAACCGTTCCGGGCCGCGCTCCGGCGCGACTGGGCCAAGCGGCCCGTGACCGACTACAAGGGCGCGCGGGCCGCGATGCGCGAGCTGATCGCTGCGGCGCAAGACGCCATCGCGGTGCGCGTGCCGGCCGCGCTCGCGGTCGAAGGCGCGTGCGGCGCGTGCAGCGGCCTCGACGAGTACACCGTGTTCCTCTCCCCGAACGGGGGCGGGGCCGACGCCGCGATCACCGACCTGTCCGCCGCCGGTCTGTACCTCGGGGCCACAAAGGACGGGCTGACGATCCAGGGCGTTGTGCCGAACTCGTGGTTCGCAATGAGCTACCCGCACCTGCGGCGCGGCGAGCGGATCGCCAAGATCAACGGCCGCCCGATGGACACCCTGGCCGGCGCGGTCGAGGCCCTCAAGCACCCCGGCGTGGACGGCAACCACCGGTTCGAGTTTCCCCCCGTCGGCGACAACGCACCGGTCGTCGCGGTCGTGCCCGTGACCGCGCCGACCGTGTACGGCGAGCGCATCATCAACACAAAGGAAATCGGCTACGCCCGGCTCGGCAGTTTCACGTCGGCCACGCCGCGCGAACTCGATGCCTCGATCCTCAAACTGAAAACCGACGGCGCGCGGGTCATCATCCTCGACCTGCGCGGCAACCACGGCGGCTCGTTCCTCGCGGGTGTGGAAGTCGCCCGCCGGCTGATCCCCTCGGGTATCATTGTCACGACTCAGGGCCAAGCTACCGATGTCAACAACCAGGTTTTCTCCTCCGTGAGCGGGATGAGCGCCCACGACATCAAGGTCGTGCTGCTGATCGATGCCGAGACCGCGTCCGCGGCGGAAGTGCTGGCCGCGGCGCTGAAAGACAACGACCGGGCCACGCTCGTCGGGATGCCGACGTTCGGCAAGGGCACCGTACAGTACCCGCTGCGGCTCGTCACGCTCGACGACCCGGACGGCAAGAAGCCCGGCAAAACCGGCACCGTGCGCATCACCATCGCCAAACTGATCGCGCCCCGCAGCGGTCCGATCAACGGTGTCGGCGTCACCCCGCACCACCTCGAAGCCGATTTCGCCCAACAGCTCGAACTCGCCATCGAGAAGGCGATTGAGTTGCTGCCGATGATGCCGCCGATGCAACTCCAACCGCTGCCGGGTTCGCCCGAACCGCTCGTGCCCAGCCTCGTGCCGTAGTGCATCCTCTTCTGTAGCCGGCATCTGTGAGGCCGGAGCCATGCGCGTCGTTCAGCTACCGGGGTCACAGACCCCGGCTACAGAAGCCCCTACAACAGCCCCATGACACTCACTTCCGCCGAACTCGGCGCGGCCGACGCGCTGATCGCGCTCGCGCTGGCCGAAGACCTCGGCACCGCCGGCGACCGCACCAGCCTCGCGACCATCCCCGAAGCGACGACCGCCCGCGCCGCGTTCGTCGCGCGCGGGGTGGGCGTTGTCGCCGGGTTGCCGGTCGCGGAGCGCGTGTGCCGCGCCGTGAGTGCGGCGCTCTCGTTCGCGACCGTGGTGGTCGACGGCACCCCGACCGCGCGCGGAACCGTGCTCGCCACCGTGTCCGGCCCGCTGCGCGCGGTCCTCGCGGCCGAGCGCACCACGCTCAACTTCCTCCAGCGGCTCAGCGGTGTCGCCAGCCTCACGCGCAAGTTCGTCGAGGCCGCGCGCGGGTTCCGCGCGAAGCTGCTCGACACGCGCAAGACGACACCCGGCTGGCGGCTCTTGGAGAAGTACGCGGTCCGCGCCGGTGGGGGCACGAACCACCGCGTCGGCCTCTTCGACGGCATCTTGATTAAGGACAACCACCTCGCCGGGTTGGGCGGCGACGTGCGCCGCGCGGTCGAAGCCGCACGGCACTTCCCCGGCAACACCGGCCTGCCCGTCGAGGTAGAGGTGGACACGCTCGAACAACTCGAAGCCGCGCTCGCAGTGCGGGCCGACATCGTGCTGCTCGACAACATGACGCTCGACCAACTTCGTGTGGCGGTCGCCCGGCGCGACGCGGTCGCCCCCGGCGTGCTGCTCGAAGCGTCCGGCGGCGTGAACCTGACCACCGTGCGCGACATCGCCGCGACCGGCGTAGACCGCATCAGTGTCGGCGCGCTGACGCACTCCGCCCCGGCGCTGGACATCGGGTTGGATTACCTCTCGTGACTCCGACCTACACCCCGCGCGAAACGTGGCACTTCGACACCGAGCGCGTCGGCCGGCGCGTGCTCGTCTTCGATAACGTCGACAGCACCAACACGCGCGGCGCGGCGCTGGCGGAAACCGAGGACGACTCGGACGGCCTCGTGCTGATCGCGGACCAGCAGACCGCCGGCCGCGGGCAGTACGGCCGCGTGTGGCAGAGCCGGCCCGGAAGCTCGCTGCTCATGTCCGTCGTGCTGCGCCCGCCGCCGGAACTGCTCCGGCCGGTGATCCTGACGGCGTGGGCCGCGGTCGCGGTCGCGGAAGCGGTCCTGGCGCTCACCGGCGCGCAGGCCCGCATCAAGTGGCCCAACGACCTGCTGATTCGCGGCCAGAAGGTGTGCGGCATTCTGATCGAGCAGAGCGGCTCCACGGCTGGCGTCACCACGGTCGCCGGGATCGGGCTTAATCTGAACCAGACCGCGGACGAGTTCGCCGCCGCGCACCTGCCCGCCGCGACCTCGCTCGGCATCGTCAGCGGCGGGTTGATCGATGCCCGCACCGCCGCCGGCGTCGTGATCCGCAAGCTTGACGCGGAATACATGCGGCTGATTCGCGGCGAGCGCGTTGTGGTAGAAGCGGACTGGAAGTGGCGCGTCGGACTGCTGGACCGGCACGTCGTCATCGAGCACCCCGGCGGCGCGGTCACCACCGGCCGCCTCCGCGACATGGCCTTCGACGGCCTTGAGGTGGAGAACAGCGACGGGTTCGTTCACGTCGTCGCCCCGGAAAGCGTCGCCCACATCCGTGCGCAAGGGTGATAAAATCGCCACGCCCAGCGACAGGGAGAACCGCAATGGCCCGCGCCAAGAACGCCGCCGAACCAAGCGGCCCCGTGATGACCGGGCAGGAGCGCGCGGACCTCGACGCGCGGCTCGCGCGGGTGGTGTCCAAGCCGCTGCGCAGCGAACTGGGCGGCGGCCGATTCTTCCTATTCTGGGCCGCGCGCGACGACAGCAACAGCGTGCAAATGATGATCTGGAACCCGGAGACCGAGCAGGAGCTGCGCGACGCGAACTTCTTCCACGACGCGGCCCACGGCCTCGGGGTGTTCGCCAAACCGGTGCCGAAGGGCAAGCCGCTGCCGCGCACGGCCGAACACGCGGCCCTCATCAAGGGCGTCCTCGCGAACCGCACCGACACGACCGGCTACCTCGTCTACGCCGACTACCTGACCGAGCAGGGCAACACGCAGGGCGACTACATCCGCCTGTGTGTCGAGGCGTCGAAGCTGCCGCCGAGCCACCCGGACGCGGACGCCCTGGCCCGGCGCACGACCGACCTGAGCGACGCCCACGCGGAGGAGTGGTTCGCGCCGCTGGGCGCGCTCGGCCTGCGCCCCGAAACGCTCGGCCACTTCACGCCCTACGCCTGGATGTCGCTCGAGCGCGGGGTGATCGAAGAGGTGACCATCGACCGGCCCGGTGTCCTGCCGCAGAACGCGGCCCGGCTGTTCGCCGCCGCGCCGTTCTTGCGCACCCTCAACTTCGAGCAAGGCCACCTCGACCCCGCGGCCGTGGCGAAGGTGAAGCAGCTCGCGCAGATCGAAGCGCTGAACCTGTTCCACACCGAACTGACGGCCGACGGGCTGAGCACCCTACTCCGCTCGAAGCACTTGACGGGCTTGAAATCGCTGGAACTCAGGAGCAACGCCATCGGCGACGAAGGCGCGCTCGCACTGACCAAGTGGCCCGGTCTGACGAATCTGGAATCGCTGAACGTGTCGAGCTGCGACCTCAGCTCGACCGGCACGCACACGCTCACCTCCTGCAAGAGCCTGACCGGACTGAAGAAGCTCCGCATCGGGGGCAACGACAACGACGGGGATACCGCGCATGTGGTGCTCGCGTCCTCAATACTGAGCAGTCTGACCGAACTGGAACTGGGCGCGTGCGGGTGTGGGCACACGGCCACGGCTCTGTTCCGCACGGCGGCGTTCGCCAGAACGCTCGAAGTGCTCGACCTCGACTCGGCGACGTTCCAAGCCGGCACGTTCGCCGCGTTCGCCGGTACCAAGCTTCCGGCTCTGCGCGTGCTGAAACTGAACGCCGTGAACCTGCCCGTGCCGGCCGCGACGCAACTCGCTAACGCCGCGTTCCGCGACTCCCTCGAAGAGCTGTACCTCGACAACTGCGCCCTCGGTGCGGGGTCCGGGAACTTCTTCTATCAGAGCCGGTTCCCCAAGCTCAGAACGCTCGACATCTCTCGTAACCGCGTCGAGCGGTACGGGCTAACGGTGCTCGCATCCAAGCCCAAGAACTTCCCCGCGCTCACGTCGCTGAAACTTTACGACAACCGCCTCGGTGCGGAGGCGGTCGCGGCACTCGCGGCCAGCAAGGTGCTCGCGAACCTGACCGATCTCGACCTGAGCGGCAACAAAATCGGCCCCGCGGGTGCGGTCGCGCTCGTGAACTCGAAACACCTGAAAAAGCTCACGTCGCTGACGGTGGACGAGAAGACCGTCGGCAAGACGGGCAAACGGGCGCTCCTCGACCGCTTCGGCGAGAGCGCCGTGAGCTTCCGGTAGCGCGCCGTCCGTACAATAGCCGCTCACGTCCTCTCCCCTCGAAGGGAATCGTACATGGCGGTGCCGTCCGATCTGATCGTGTCCGTGTCCGGGGTGCGCGGGATCGTCGGCGCGGGGCTGACGCCCGAAGTCGTCGCGCGGTTCGCCGCCGCGTTCGGTTCCACTGTCGCGGGCAAAAGAGTAGTGCTGTCGCGCGACGGGCGACCCAGCGGTGAGATGCTGCGGCACGCGGTCCTCGCGGGCCTGTTCGGGGCCGGCTGCACCGTGGACGACATCGGCATCGTCCCGACACCGACGTGCGGGTTCGCGGTGCGGCAGTTGAGCGCGGCCGGCGGCATCCAGATCACCGCGAGCCACAACCCGGCCCCGTGGAACGGCCTCAAGATGTTCGGCCACGACGGGGCGGTTCTGCCGGCCGACGCGGGCGCGGTCATCCGCGGCCTGTACGAGAGCGGCGCGTTCGCGCGGTCCACGTGGGACGGCATCGGCAGCGTGAGCGTGCCGCCGGACACGGGCACCGACCACCTGCGCGCGGTGCTCGACACGATCAGCGTCGCGGCTGTCGCGGGGCAACGGTTCCGCGTGTTCCTCGACGCCAACGCCGGGGCCGGCGGGCCACTCGGCACGCGCCTCCTGAGCGACCTCGGGTGCGACACCATTCAGTACGCGTGCGAGCCGACGGGAGAGTTCGCGCACGAGCCGGAGCCGATCCCGGCGAACCTGGGCGACGTCGCCCCGTGGGTGAAGCAGCACGAGTGCGCGATCGGGTTCGTGCTCGACCCGGACTCCGACCGGCTCGCGCTCATCGACGAAACCGGAACGTGCGTGAGCGAGGAATGCACGCTCGCGCTGGCGGTGAAGTACCACCTGCGCCAGCGGCCGGGCGCGGTCGTCGTGAACATGTCCACGTCGCGCATGAACGAGGACATCGCGAGCGCCGCCGGGTGTTCGTTCTTCCGCTCCGCGGTCGGCGAGGCGAACGTCGTCTCGCTCATGCGCGGCACGAACGCGGTGATCGGCGGCGAGGGCAACGGCGGGGTCATCGACCCGCGCGTCGGCTGGGTCCGCGACCCGTTCGTCGGCATGGCGTTCGTGCTGAGCCTGATGGCCGAGGAGCGCAAACCGATCTCACAGCTCGTGGCCGAGTTGCCGCGGTACGCGATGCTGAAGACGAAGTTCGCGGTGCCGCGCGAGAAACTGGCCGGGGCGTTCGCGGCACTCGAAGCGCGGTGGGCCGACGTGCGCATCAACCGCGACGACGGACTGCGCATCGACGGGCCGGACTGGTGGCTCCACGTTCGCGGCAGCAACACGGAGCCGGTGGTACGGGTGATCGCCGAAGCGCCCACCTCCGCGCGCGCCGAGGCGCTGTGCGCCGCCGCGCGCGCGATTGTCGAGTAGCCCGGCGCGCGCGAATCCGGTATCCTCACGGCGTACCGGTCGGCCGCCGGAGACACAAATGACCGAGGATGAACTCGAAGCCGCGCTCGAACGCGCGGCGCGCTGGCTGCGCGGCTGTGAGCGCGCGTGTGTGCTGAGTGGCGCGGGCGTATCCGCCGAGAGTGGCGTGCCCACGTTCCGCGCCAGCGACGGGCTGTGGGAAGGGCACCGCATCGAGGACGTCGCCAGCCCGGACGGGTGGGATCGCAACCCGGCGCTGGTATGGAACTTCTACAACGCGCGCCGCGCGAACGTGGCGACAGTGAAGCCGAACCCCGGCCACCACGCGCTCGTCGCGATGGAACAGCGCTGGGTTGACCGCTTCACACTGGTCACGCAGAACGTGGACGGCCTACACCTCGAAGCCGGCAGCAAGAACGTGCTGGAGATTCACGGCAGCCTGCGCCAGACGCGCTGTCTGACCTGCGGGGCGGTCACGAACCGCGGCCTCGAACCGCTCGGCGACGCGCCCGAGTGCCCGCAGTGCAACGGCCGGCTGCGCCCGCACATCGTGTGGTTCGGCGAAGGACTCGACGACGACATCTGGATGGCGGCGATGGAGGCCGCGGACCGGTGCGACGCGCTGCTGGTGGTCGGCACATCGGCCGTCGTTCACCCGGCCGCGTCGCTCGTTCCGATCGCCCGCCGCAAGGGGGCCACGGTGATCGAGGTGAACCTGACGCGCACCGAAGCCAGTGCGTACGCCGACGTGGGGCTGTACGGTCCCTCCGGGGTGATGCTGCCGAAGCTGGTAGAGCGACTGGCGTGAGCCGCTCACGGCTGAGCACGAGAGAACCATGCCCGCAATCAAGCTCGACGGGAAAGCACTTGGCGCGACGATGCGCGGCGAGGTGGCCGCGCGAGTCGCGGCGCGCGCCGCGGCCGGGAAGCGCCCGCCGGGCCTAGCGGCGGTGCTGGTCGGCGACGACAAGGCCAGCCAGCAGTATGTGAAGATGAAGCACGAGACGTTCACCGCGGCCGGGTGCGCGTCCACCGTTCACCGGTTACCAGCCGAGACGACCCAATCGCAGCTCCTCGATCTGGTCGCGCAACTGAACGCCGATCCCGCGGTTCACGGCATCCTTGTCCAACTGCCGCTACCCAGGCACATCGACGAGGGCGCGGTGCTGCGGGCGGTGTCGCCAGCGAAGGACGCGGACTGCTTCCACCCGGAGAATCTGGGCTTCCTCGCCGCCGGGTTCCCGCGATTCTACCCTTGTACCCCGCACGGTGTGGTACAGTTGTTGACCCGCAACGGCGTGCCCCTCGCGGGCAAAGAAGTCGTGATCGTCGGGCGAAGTAACATTGTCGGGAAGCCGCTGGCTCTGATGATGATGCAGAAGCCGGGCACGTCGAACCCGGCCGCGTGCGACGCGACTGTGACCGTGGCGCACACCCGCACCGCGGACCTCGCCGCCGTGTGCCGACGGGCCGACGTGCTGATCGCGTGCGCCGGCCGATTGCACGTCATCACCCCGGACATGGTGAAGCCCGGCGCGGCGGTGGTGGACGTGGGCACGAACTTCGTGAACGGCAAGCTCGCGGGCGACGTACACCCGGCAGTGGCGGACGTGGCCGGCTGGCTGTCCCCGGTGCCCGGCGGCGTCGGACCCATGACCATCACGATGCTCCTGTACAACACCCTCTCCGCGGCGGAACTGATCGACGGCTAACCAGCAAGTGCCCGTTATGAAACTTGAGGAACTGAGCCGAATCCTGCGCGAGGCCGATCCGGCGGCGGTGCTCGTCGACCGGCCCGTTCTCGACCGGGTCATACAGAACGTCTCCGGGATCACCTGGGTCATCTGGCAAGTGCCCCACGGCCACTGCTTTGTGGTCGACCGTTCGACGCTGTACAAGCACGTCGAACCCGAAGAACTGAACCTCCCGACGGACTACAACCTGCCCGCGGCCGTGCTGCTGCTCGAACGGCCCTCCGCCGAACAGCTCGGCGGTCCGGTCAAAGAGTTGCTCGCGCGGTACTGGCGGCTGCTGTTCCACGCGGCGGTGCACCGCGAGCTGGACCGGCGGCTGGAGGGGCTGACCGCGGCCGGGTTGCGCGAGCGGATCGAGGCCATCGGCCCGACCGCGTTCGAGGAGGCCCGGAACGTCCTTGTTCACGACGAGTTGCTGCTCGATAAGGCCGACGACCGCGCCGCCTACGCCGAGTTCGCCGCGTACTTCCTGGAACTGCGGTTCTTCAATCCGCCGCTGATCCCGGTGTGCTTTCCGAGCCTGCCGCCGGATGCCGCGGTCGAGGCGGTCCTCGCGCGCGACATCGACGGCGCGGCCCTGTTCCGAACCACGCGGCTGCCGGATGCGCCGGACCCGGCCCCGCGGTCCGACGACCAGTCCGACGAATCGCACGACTACTACAAGCGGTTGGAGCGCAGCGCGCGGCGGGCCGCACTGGGCGGCGATACGGTCGGCGCGGCGATCCTCCACACCCGCGCCGCGCGCGTCGCGCCGGGCTACCTGACCGGCCCCGCGCAGGCGCGGGCGCGCGAGGAAATCAGTCATTTGGTGGACCGGCTCCACGCCGCAATCGACCTGAAGCCCGAAGACGTTGAGGCGTGGAAGCGCATCCTACCGACGCTCCTCGACAAGGCCGACCAGGGTGCCCGGCCGGTCGAAGCGGCCCTGCTGTTCGACATCCAGCGCGCCTGCCTCGACCACGAGCAGAAGATTTACGCGCTCGACGTGGGCGAGTGGCTGGCGTCGGCGGGGGACCGGCCCATCAAGCGCGAACTGGTCGGCCAGCGGTTCGTGCGCGTGCCCGCGCAGCTCCGCAGCGCCTCGCGCCGGCTGGCCGCGGCCCGGCTCACCGGCGCGGCGCGCCGGGCCCTCGCCGACCTGCTGAAGAGCGCGCTCGGCCAGGCCGCGCGCCAGCTCCGTGACAAGTTCCGCCCGTTCCTCACCATCGCGCTCCACGACGCCGGCCTGCACCCGACCTCGCTCCCCGAGCGCGCGGCCCTTGAAAAGACCGTCGAGGAGCTGCTGGACCGCATTTCGTCGGCCGGGTTCCTCTCATTCGGCGACGTGCGAGACGCGATCGCGCGCGGACAGATGAAGCTGCCCGATCTGACCAGCCCGAACGAGCACGTGCGCGGCGACCCGCTCCTGCGGCTCGACCGACGGCTCGCCACGCAACTCGACGGCGTGTACCGCCGGGCCGAGTCGTACACCCGCGTACTCGAGCGCGTGACCGCGCTCAATTTCGGCACCCGCACCGGGCGCTGGCTGACGCGGAACGTGACGCTCCCGTTCGGCACCGCGTTCCTGATCGCACAGTTCTTCTGGCTGCTGGCCTACGAGCGGCTCAAGAAGCAGGCCGCGGGGACCGGCGCGGAGTCGCCGTCGGTGTTCGGCGGCTGGAACCAGGAGTGGTGGTTCCACGCCGCGTGGATCGGGGTCGGTGCGTTCTTCGTTGCGGTCGTTCAGTCGGCCGGGCTGCGGGCGTGTCTGCGGTCCGTCGGCCGGCAGGCCTACCGCGCGGTCCGGTTCGTCGTCTGGGAGGTGCCGTCCCGCATCTGGGCGGCCCCGTGGGTGCGCGCGCTGTTCCTGAGCGTGCCGGCGCAGGTGGTGGTCAACTACGGGGTGCGCCCGCTGGTGTTGTGCGCGCTGCTGTGGTCGTTCCCGCTCGGCCTGTGGCACGCGGGGTGGCCCGCGCGTGTCGTCACGTTCCTCGGCGCGCTGCTGATCGTCAACACCCGGTTCGGGCGGCGCGTCGAAGCTGTGCTGTTCGAGACCTCGCGCAAGCTGCTCGAACTGATCCCGTCGATCCCAGCCATGCTACGGTGGCTGAACGACGTGTTCCGCGAGCTGATGGCCGCGCTCGAGTGGACCCTCGCCCGGATCGAGGACTGGCTCCGGCTGCGCGGGCGCAGCGGGCCGTTCGCCATCGCGATCCGCGCGGTCGCCGGGCTGATCTGGATGCCGTTCGCGTTCCTCATCCGGTTCTACACGGTCGTCCTGATCGAGCCGATGATCAACCCGCTCAAACTGCCGCTCTCGATCCTGTTCGCAAAGCTCGTCTACCCGCTGCTGCTGTTGCTGCCCGGCGTTCTCGCGCAAGACTCGAAGTCGGTGCTGGGGTACTCGTCGCCGCTGGTCGGGCAACTGGCCGCGTACCTGACCGAGCCGGGCGCGTGGCTGCTGGTGATGGGCACGCTCTGGCTGCTGCCCGACGCCTGCACGTTCCTGTTCTGGGAGATGCGCGAGAACTGGAAGCTGTATCAGGCGAACCGGCCGGACGCGCTGGCCCGCGTCTCGGTCGGCGGGCACGGCGAGCCGATCCGCGGGCTGCTGCACTGGGGGTTCCACTCGGGCACCGTGCCGCGGCTGTACGCGAAGCTCCGTGCGGCCGAGAAGGAGGCCGCGCGCACCGACGTGTGGCGCGACGCCCGCACCCACCGGGCCGCGCTGCGGGCGGTCGAAGGGGCCGTGCGCCGGTTCGTCACCCGCGACTTCGTCGAGGTGCTCAACGACCCCGAATCGGGCTGGACCGGGCCGCAACTGGCGGCCGGGCGCGTACTGCTCGGCACGAACCGCATCCGGCTGGAACTGGTGGCCGTCCCGGTTACCGGGTCGGCGTGGCTCGAGTGGGAAGTGCGGTCCGGGTGGCTGGTCGCGCGGTGGACCGAACCGGGGTTCTTGACCGCGCTCACCGACGACCAGGCCCGCGTGTTCGGCAACGCCCTCGCGTACCTGTACCGGCGGGCCGGCGTCGATCTGGTTCAGGAACAGGTGCGGGCCGCGCTCCCGGCGGATGCGCAGCACTCCGATCTGTGCCCCGACGGGCTGCTGGTGTGGTACGGGGCGCGCGATTCCGCCCCCGTGCTGTACGCGCTCGACGATCCGACGGCGCAGCTCACCCCGCGCGTACCCACTGAACGGCAGCCGACCGCCGGCCCGGTGCTCGACGCCGAGCGGTTGATCTTCAAGCGCGTGCCCTTGACCTGGACCCAATGGGCCGCGGTGTGGCGAGCACCGGCCCCCGGCGAGCCGCCGCTGCGCCTGGGCCCGGCGAGCGGCGCGCTGGT
>SXHE01000860.1 GCA_005773755.1 Planctomycetia bacterium | reverse complement strand
GGCCGCGAGTGCTTCGTAGATCGACGGCGAATCGGACGCCAGCGCACGACCGGGTGCGAACACGGCCAGCACGAGAATCGCTAATACCTTCGCCCTCATTCGTTGCGCTCCACTCGCCGTCGCGGTTGTGTATGATGTTAGAATACCCGCGTACACCACGATCCACAAGCGGCGAACTTCGGTTATGAGTCGCACACCCACGGACGGGAAGAAGCAGGCCCGGCTCTTCGCGGACGACTTCGACGGGTTCGGCCCCAGCCGGTTCCGCCCGCCCGACGAAGTGCCGCTCACGCACGAGCTGCGCGGCAAACGCGCGAGCAAGCTCAAGCGCGGGGTGAAGAAGCACGCCCCGAAACTGCCTGGCGTGTACGGCATGATCGACGCCCGCGACCGGCTCGTGTACGTCGGCAAGGCCAAGAACCTGCGCAGCCGCTTGCTCTCCTACTTCCGCGAGAACAGCCGCGAGCCGAAGGCCGGCAAGATCATCGGCCAGACCCGCCGGCTGGTGTGGGAGCAGACCGGCGACGAACTCGCGGCGCTGTTGCGCGAGCTCGAACTGATCCAGCGGGTCCGCCCGAAGTTCAACGTCCTCGGTGTGCCGGGCTTTCAGCGGCACCACTACGTTTGTATCGGGAAGTCACCCGCCCCGTATGTGTACGTGACACCCAAGCCGACCGGCAAGGAACTCGGCACCTACGGCCCGTTCGTCCGCAGGTACCAGTCCGAAGAGGCGGCCCGCCGGCTCAACCACTGGTTCAAGCTCCGCGACTGCCCCCAAACGGTGTCGCTGTGCTTCGCGGAGCAGGGCGAACTGTTCGATCACGGCAGGGCGGCCAAGTGCCTCCGGTACGAACTCGGCACCTGCTCCGGCCCGTGTACCGGCGGTTGTACGCGCGCCGAGTATTCCACCGGGGTGCGCGGGGCGAAGGCGTTCCTCGACGGCCGCAACCGTTCCATCTTGAAGGCGCTTCAGGACCAGATGGAAACCGCGTCCGCGGCGTTTGAGTTCGAGCGCGCCACGTCGCTCCGCGACAAGCTCCAGGCGCTCCAGTGGCTCGACGACCGCCTGAGCCTACTGCGCACCGCGCGCAACCAGAGCGCGTTCGTGTACCCGCTGCGCGGCACCGACGAGCGCGAGAGGTGGTATCTGATCCACCGCGGCGAGGTGCACGCGGTGGCGTTCGCGCCGACCGCCACAAGCGGCCCTACACTGGCGACGCTAATGGCCGGCACTTTCACCGACCACCCGCCCCCGGCCGTGCTCACGGACGTCGCGGTCGATAGCGTGCTGCTGGTGTCGGGTTGGTTCCGCAAGCGCGCCGACGAGCGCGCCAAGTTGCTGACAAGGGTGAAGGCTGAAGAACTGTGCCTTCCCCGTTAGCCGCGAGCCGCAGGCGAGCGCGCCCTCACGTCGTGTACAGTGACGGCACGTGCGGCCAAACATAGATGCTCACCATCATGCACCCGGCGACCACAGCCGCCAACCCGCCGGCCATCATCGAGAACACGGCCAGCGTGTTGCCCGCGTACTTCCCATCGGACTTTTGCACGGTCTGCATGGCCCACCCGCCGGTGAGCGCCGCGGCCAGTCCGAGCCAGAACGGGAGCACATACGCGACGATCTGGAGCGTGTAGTTGGCGACCTTCGACCGCTTCGTGAGCGCCAGCATTTTGGTGTCGATGCGCTCGCCGAACGCGCTCGTCTCGGCCTTCACGATGAGGCGACCGACACCCGACTCCGGCTTCGCCGGCAGGCCGCTCGACCCGCGGGCCACGCGCAGCGGGCTGTCGTCGATGTGCTTCTCCGAGTGCATCGAGCCGTACAGCGCGAGCACCCCGGCGACAACGGCCATGCCGATGCCGACCCACGACATGCGGTGAACCGGCACGGCGCGACTCGATCCGGTCACCATTGCTATTCACCCTCTATCTTGCCCCTCGGCGCTCGGCTATCCTCTGCGAATCGCTCTCCGCTGCCCCACGCTGCCGCACTGCCCATGAGTACCACCGCTGTGCCCGCTCTATCACCGTGGCGGTGGTGGGTGTGTTTCCTGTTGATGCAGGCGACCGTCATCAACTATATGGACCGCATGGCCCTGAACCAACTGGCCGCGGAGATCCAGGCGGCGTTCGGGCTGAACAACACGCAGTACGGTTGGCTGGAGGGCGTGTTCTCGCTCGCGTTCGCGATCGGCGCGATCAGCACCGGGTTCCTCGTGGACCTGGTGAGCGTGCGGTGGGTGTACCCGGTGATGGTCGTGGGCTGGTCGCTCGCGGGTATCCTGACCGGGTTCGCGTCGACCTTCTGGATGCTGCTCACCTGCCGGTTCATGCTGGGGCTGTTCGAGGCCGGGAACTGGCCGTGCGCGATCCGCACGCTGCGCACGATCCTGCCCCCAGAGGAGCGGTCGTTCGGCAACTCGCTCTTCGGCAGCGGCACCGCGCTCGGCGCGGTCGTCACGCCGATGCTGGTGCTCGTCATTCTCCGCTGGGCCGCGGCGAACGGGTACGCGGACCCGTGGCGCATCCCGTTTCAGGTGATCGGCAGCTTGGGGCTCGTTTGGGTCGCGCTCTGGTTCCTGACCGTGCCGAACGCACTGGTGAACCCGACCGAGACGACCGGCGCGCGCGGGCTGGAAGGTGCGGTCAACTTCGCCGACGTGTTTCGCGACCGCCGGTTCTGGGCGCTGCTGGCGACCGCGCTCGCGGTCAACATCACCTGGCACGGCTACCGCACCTGGCTCCCGCTGTATTTACGTAAGGAGCGCGGGTACACGCTCGAAGAGATGAGCCGGTTCACGACGGCGTACTACCTCGTGGCCGACATCGGCACATGGACCGTCGGGCTGATGACGATGTACCTGTGCAAGCGCGGGATGCGCATACACTCCTGTCGGGTGATGATGTTCGCGATCTGCGCCGTGCTCGCGCTGGGCACGCTCGCGGTCCCGTTCCTGCCGACCGGTTGGCCACTCCAAACGGGGTTGCTCGTGGTCGCGTTCGCGGCGCTGGGACTGTTCCCCACCTACTTCGCGTTCAGCCAGGAGCTGTCCTCTAAACATCAGGGCAAAGTGACCGGCACACTCGGAGCGTCGGCACACCTGACGCTTGCGGTTCTGTACCCGATTGAAGGGCTGATCTGCGACGCGACCGGTTCCTACGCCTGGGTTCTGGGCGGCATCGGCGTCTTCCCGTTGCTCGCGCTGGGCGTGTTACTCTGGCTCTGGCCGCTGCGTACCGAACCGCCTCCGCCACCCCCACCGCCGACCGACGAGGACGGGAACTATTCGTGAACCCGGCTTCGGCTTGACCGGTGGCGCGCGAACCGGCTAACGTGACGCGCCCCGATCTGCGATCGCACGGAGGCGACAATGACCGATAGCACTCTCTCGTGGCGCGGGCGGCGGGTCCTCGTCACCGGGTATACCGGGTTCCTCGGCGGCGCGGTCGCGCGTGAGTTGTTCGCGCGCGGGGCCGACGTGGTCGGTCTGCTCAACGACCGCCCCGCGCCGAACGTGTTCGGGCCCGGCCAGAGCGGGCACGTTCACTTCGTCCACGGCCGGGCGGACAACGTCTTCCGGTTGCACTCCGCGATGGCCGTTCACGAGGTCGCGGCGGTGTTCCACCTCGCCGCGCACGACCCGTTCGGTGACGACCGCGCAACGCCCGCGGTCCTGCACGCGGCGAAACTGTACGGCCGCCGGATTCCAGTGGTGGCCGCGCGACCGATCCCGCAACTGGGCATCGCGCGCGCGGCGACCCGCGACGACGGGCTGACGGTCGCGCGGTTCGGCGAGCTGTTCGGGCCGGGCGACCGGAAGCTGTTCCGCATCGTCCCCGCGACCGCACTCGCCCTGCTCGCCGGCGACGCTCCAACGCCCACCCCGGAGGGCGCGGCGCGCGACTTCGTGTTCGTGACGGACGCGGCCCGCGCCTGTGTTCGCGCGGCGGAACTGACCGTCTCAAACGGCCCCGACGAGCACACGTTCCGAAGCGGCTGGCTGATGACCGACCACCAGATGGCCGCGGCGGTGCGCGACGTGTTCGCCGCGCGCCCGGTGGCGCTACCCGACAGCGCGGCCCCGACCAACCTCAACGGCTGGGAACCGGCCCGCCCCTTCGCCGAAGCGGTGAGCGAGACGCTGGCGTGGTATCGCGAGTACCTCCGCGCCGGGTGCGCGGTGCCCGTTCGCGCGGCGGCGTGACTCAAGCCGCGCGACGCGGAGCCGGACGCGCGACGCGGTCGGGCACTTCGGCACAGGTGTGCGAGGTGATGTTGCCGGTTTCCTTCAGCAAGTATCCCGGTCGGCGCTTCACCTCCTCGTAGATGCGGCCGACGTACTCCCCCACCACGCCGAGGCTGGCGAGCGTCGCCGCGCCCACGAGTTGAATCGCCGCGAGAACGAACCACGGCGCGCCACCGATTCCGAATACCCCGGCGCTCAGGCAAGCCGCACCCAGCAGCGCGAACAGAGCGCCGAGCGCGACCGGCAACCGGAGCGGCAGCCTCGAGAACGAGAACATCCCGTCGAGGCCGAGCCGGAGCTGTTTGCGCAGTGTGTACTTGGAGCGCCCGGCGAACCGCTGACCCGGCGCGAACGGAACCTCACGGCACGGAAAGCCGAGCCACTGCACCAGCCCACGCACGAACCGGTGCGATTCTTTCAGCCGCACCAGGGCGACCACGGCCGGCCGCGTCATCAACCGGAAGTCGGCAGCGGAGGGGCGCACCTCGGTTCCGCTCACCGCGCGCATCGCTTTGTAAAACGCCCACGAACAGAACCGCTTCGAGAACTTCACGCTCGGGTCGTCGTCGCGCACCGTGATGACGACATCCGCTCCGGCTTTCCACTCCGCGATCAGGCGCGGGATCACCGCGGGCGGGTGCTGCATGTCCGAGTCCATCGTAACAACGATGTCGCCGCTGGCGTGTTCGAGCCCCGCCGTGAGCGCGGCCTGGTGGCCGAAGTTGCGGCTCAGGGACAGATATCGCACCCGCGGATCGGCCGCGGCGAGTTCGCGCAGCACCGCGAGCGTGTTGTCGCGGGAGCCGTCGTCGACGTAGATCACTTCCACGGCGAACTCGGGGCCGAGGTGGTCCACCACGGCGAGCAGTTCGGCGTGAAAGTGCGGCAGCCCGCCGGCTTCCTCGAACGCCGGGCACACAACACTGAGTAGGGTGCTCATGCCGCATTCCTGACAGGTGGGCGTGAATCGAACGGCAGCACCGCGGCGCGCTCCGTTGGGCGAGCGGGCCGCACCACGCACACCGTGACGAGCGTGAACAACAACAGCAACGACGCGGCCGGTTGGGTGCCGAGCATCATCAACTGTCGGCCGTACGGCGGGGTCGTGGCAGCGAGAACTGTCGTGAAGAACAAGCCGGCGGCGAGTGTGACGGGCACCCGCGTCCACCGCGGGTGTGCGCCGCGCCACGACTCGACCAACAACCAGCCCACGGTCGGGCCGAGCAGAATGTACGTCGGCGATTCCGTGGCCGGGCCGAACGCGGTCATCCAGCAGCAGCCGAGGCCCAGCACGCGGTTCACCAACTCCGGGCCGCTGTCGCCGCGAAGTCGCAGCGCGACGCAGAACGCCCCGAGCGCCGCGCCCGCGCCGACGGATAACAACCGGTACGCTTCAACGGAGAGCGGCAACCCCGTCACGCGGACGAGCAACCACGCGTCGCGATAGGCTTCATCGAGCACCCAGCCGGAGCGGTCGTCGCCTTTCAGGTTCTCGAACCACCGACCGTACTGCCGGGCAACGTACTCCGGATTCTGGAACGCGAACGGCAGCGCCAGCCCCGCGAGGAGCGCGAGCACGAACCGCGACCCGAACTGGCGCGGGTACAGCACGACGATCAGCAGCGCCATCGCGATCGGGTAGATCTTGAACAGGCACGCGACCGCGATCGCGACCGCCGCCAGTGTCCAGTAGCGCCCCACGACCGCCGCGACGCAGGCGAGGACGCCGGCCGTCATCAGCACATTCGATTGGCCGTTGTTCAAGCTGCCCGTGCACAGCGGCAGCGTGAGGAACAGGACCCACGAGCGGTGCCGGTCGTCGAGCGCGGCCGGGCACACCGTGCGGAGCCACCACCACACAGCTACGAACAGCGCACTCGCTTGCACGAGCCGCCACGCGAACGCCCCCCACCGCTCCGGGAGTGCGCTGAACGGAACCAGGGCAACGTGAACCGCCGGGCTGTAGCGGCAGGTGTCCGCGGTGCTCGAATACAGTTCGTTGCCGTTCAGCCAGTTCACGCCCGCCGGTCGGTAGTGATCGCGGAAGCAGCTGTTCTTGTTCGGGGCGATCAGGCCGCGGCTCAGCAGCGCGACCAGGACCACGAACCACAACACCCACACGGCGCGGAGCCGTGCGGCGTACCAACGGTCGGGCGCGGCGGGCGGTTCAGGCGGCACGAGCAAGTTCCTCCGAACGAACGCGAGCCGCCGGCGGTGCGAGCACGAACCCGGCGCGCGCACAGGCGCGACCGAACTCGGGATCGCTCAACAAGCGCTGCTCGTGAACGCGCCGCTCGACCTGGCCGTCGGTCGCGGTGCAATCGCGGCCGATGAGCGTTTCGTCGCGGTAGCCGGGGTGAACGGCCAGTTCGACCGTGCGACCGGGCACGCGCGCCAACCAGCGCGCGAAGAACCGCGGGTCGCGAACCCACTTCGGGTCGGTCACGCCGATGAGGTACTCGTTGCCCGGCCAGCCGCGGTTCCGCTGGCGGCGTGCCGCGAGCGCGCCGAGCGCGCTCAGGAACGCGCGTTTCACCCGCGCACCCGAAATGTGGGCCAAGCACGGCGCGGGTTCGACCACGCGCCGAACGAACGGCCGCACCCCGCGCCGGTCGAGCACGTCCGACAGTGCCCGGCCGATGATCGGGAAGACGTGAATGTGTTTGTGCCCGTTGAGAAACGCGGGCGGTGACCCCGTGAGTTCGACGAATCGGTCGTACTGGGCATCGAACTCGCGCACGATCTCCGCGAAGCGGAGGCGTCCGGTCACGAGGCGCACCATCATGGTGCCGAGGGGCGCGAACCTGCCGTCGGTGAGCAGGAGCGACGGCACGCGATCGGCCGGAGCCGCTGGGCGGTCGAGGTTCAAGTTCGGGTGCCAGCCGATCGATCCCGGGCAACCGGCTTGCCGCCAACTGCGGACGCCCTCTTCGGCGAAAGGTGAGTTCACGAGCAACACCGTGCCCGTGACGACGCCGGACCGCATCAGGTCGAGGATGCCGCGCGATGTCTCTGGGCCGATTCCGAAATCGTCCGCAACGACGTACAGGGATCGCGTCGGCATGGCATCCTGCGCAACGATTACCGGTTCTGTGCTGTGCGAACATCGACCGCGCGGGTGAGCGGAGATGAGGAAAAAGCCGTAAGGCTCGGCCACTTGGGGCCTCCGGGCACCGGCACACGGTTCGTACAACATCCCTTCCACTTTCCTTGAGGGATGATTGCGATGCCCGCACCCACGCTCGCCGCGCGGCTGGCCGAGTACGCCGCCGGCCTCACGTTCGAGAAACTCACCAAAGAAGCCGTTCACGAGACCAAGCGCCGCTTCATCGACTCGTTCGCCACGGCCATCGGCGCGATGCCGTCGGACGCCTACGCCGTCGCCAAGAAGTGCGCGGCGCGGGTGTCGAGCAACCCCGGTGCGTCGATCCTCGCCGGCGGCAAGTCGAGCGTCGAGTGGGCCACGTTCGTTAACGGCCTGCTGATCCGCTACCTCGACTTCAACGACACCTACCTGAGCAAGGAACCGGCGCACCCCAGCGACAACCTCGCCGCAGTGCTGGCCGTGGGCGAATCGGTCAACGCCGGGGGCCGCGACCTCATCACCGCGGCCGTGCTCGCCTACGAGATCCAATGCCGGTTCTGTGACGCGGCCAGCCTGCGCAAGCACGGCGTCGATCACGTCACTTACGGGGCCATCTCCAGCGCGGTTGCGGCGGCGAAGCTGATGAAGCTCGACGTGACCAAGCTCACGCACACGGTCGGGCTGGCGGGCGTGTGCAACGTCGCGCTGCGTCAGACCCGCAGCGGCGAGCTGAGCATGTGGAAGGGGTGCGCGTTCGCGAACGCGGCCCGCAACGGCGTGTTCGCCGCCACGCTCGCGGCCGACGGCATGACCGGCCCCGCGCCGATCTTCGAGGGCGACCTCGGCTTCTTCAAGTTGGTCGCGCGCGAGCCGTTCACGCCAGCCCCGTTCGGCGGCGAACCGGGCAACGCCGACGGCTACATGATTAACAAGACGTACATCAAGTTCTGGCCCGCGGAGTACCACTCGCAGAGCGCCATCGACGCGGCTCTCCAGCTTCGCGCGGAACTGAAAGGCGACGTGTCGCAGGTGAAGGAGATCGACATCGCGACGTTCGAGGCCAGCTACAACATCATCGGCAAGTACCCGGAGGCGTGGGCACCGAAGACCCGCGAGACCGCGGACCACAGCCTGCCGTATTGCACGGCCGCGGCGCTGCACGACGGCGACTGCTACCTGGAAAGCTTCGACGAGGCCCACTTCACCGACCCGAAGCTGGTGGCGTTCACGGGGAAGGTGAAGATCCGGCACGACGGCACGCTCGACCCGCGCTACCCCAACGGCATCCCGAACCGCATCACGCTGACTTTGAACGACGGGCGCACGCTGGTGCGCGAGGTGGAGTTCCCGCGCGGGCACGCCGGCAACCCGATGACCGACGCGGAAGTGGAAGCGAAGTTCCGCCGCGTCGCCGAGCCGCGCTACGGCAAGGCGAAGGCCGACGCGATCCTCGCGCGCTGCTGGGACTTGGAGAAGCTGACCAACGTGACGGACCTGATCGCGATGTTCTACTAGGTCAACTATTTTGAACAGCGGGGTAGAGTCGTCGGAGTTTGATCCGGGCATCGGCGGTGGTGAATCGCCAGTTCACGCCGACCGCCCGGTCGTTCCGGTCCACCGACCACTGTTCCAATTCCTTCAGCAATTCGTCGGCCGATTCGATCC
>SXHE01000859.1 GCA_005773755.1 Planctomycetia bacterium | reverse complement strand
GGTTCGGGCACACCCGGCCGGCTCACGCCGCGGTTCGACAAGCCCCTTGCTTGATCCTGCACTCCAATCGCGCCCCGCGGTTCCGCCGTAGGAAGTCGGTATTTCCCTTGACCGGGCCGGCGCGCACGGTCAGCATTTCACCACGCGCGTTCGTTCGGCTCGCCGCACGAACGAAGTGCCCGCCCGGTCACCTCGCCCGATCACGACCGGCCTCTCCCCAGTTCCCCGGTGTGCCCATGCCCGTTCTCAAAGCGCAGTGCCCCGAGTGCGAGACCAAGCTCCGCCTCGACGTGCCCGGTCCCGGCGATCACGACGCCGAGTGCCCCAAGTGCGGGCACGAGTTCGTCGCCACGCTCGAAGACGACGACCCGCCGGCCAAGCCCGCGAAGGCGAAGAAGGGCGACACCACCGCGAAGCCGGACAAGGGCACGAAGGAGAAGGCCAAGCCGAAGGCCGCAGCCAAGCGCGGCGACGACGAGGACGACGACGCGCCCAAGAAGAAGAAGGGCAAGCAGGGCGACGCGACCGACGACGGCGGCAAGAAGAAGCTGGTCATCGCGGGCGCGGTGGCCGGGCTGCTGCTGCTCGTCGGGCTGGGCGGCGTGATCTACGCCGTGGCGAACAAGAACAAGACCGCGAAGAAGTCCGACACGCCTGCGGATACGACACCGCAGCCGCAACCGCCCGGCCCGAACGTGCCCGTTCCGCCCGGCCCCGGTCCGGGACCGAACCCGCCGCCGAAGCCGAAGGACAAGGAGCCGAACCCGCCGCCGCCGAAGCCGAAGGACAAAGAGCCGGACCCGAAGCCGAAGGACAAGGAGCCGACGGACGCGGAGCTGGCGACCACGCTCCCGCCGCCGCCGCGTATCAAGATCAGCGGGTCCGCGGTGCCGCCGAGCAAGCCCGTCGTGAAGCCGCCCGCGATCCCGCCGCTGGCGCAGGACGAAGACCCGTTCTTCCGCGCGAAGGAGTTCAAGCTCGAAGGCGGGCTGCCGGAACTGCCGGCGCTGCCGGCGCGCAAAGATCGGCCGATCCTGACGCTCGAAGCGCAGGGCCACACGGACACCATCGAGAAGGTGTTCTTCACCCCGAAGGGCGACCGCGTCATCACCATCGGCCGCGACACGGCCGTGCGCATCTGGAACCCGGCGACGAACGACTGCGTGCAGACGATCCGGTTCCCGTCCGGCCCCGGCGCGGAAGGGTCGCTGCAGGCCGCGGCCATCTCGCGCACCGGCAAGCAACTCGCGGTCGCCGGCAGGCCGGTCGGCACGCTCGGAAAGGGCGCGAGGGTGCCCATCTACATCATCTCGCCCGAAACCGGCGCGCAGATCGCCAAGCTCGACCTCGCCCCGTCCCCGGTGCTGTCCATGCACTTCTCGCAAGACGGGAAGTGGCTCGGCGTCGGGTGCGAGAACGGCGCGATCCAGGTGATCGACGTCGCCGCCAAGCGGTCGTACCCCGCGCCCGCGCTCAGCGACACGCCGGCCGCGGTGCTGGAGGTCAAGTACAACCCGAACCCGAAGTTCAAGCTGCTCGCCACGCTGGGGGCCGACCGGTATGTGCAAATCTGGAACTTCGCCAACGTCGCGCAGCACAAGGACTTCGCGATCCGCGGGGCGCGGCCCTCGACGCTGGCGTGGAGCACCGACGGGCGCACGCTCGCGGTCGGCACCACGACCGGTGAGATCATGCTGGGCACCAGCGAGGGCCAGCTCATCAAGACGCTGCCGGCGATCCGGTACAACGGCAAGCCCGTGGCCATCAACCAGCTCCAGTACCTGCCGGACAACAACGACATCGCCGTGTGCGGGCTGGCGTCGGGCGTGGGCGGCTGGGCCGGCGTGGTGAACGCCGAGACCGGGGCCGTGCGCACCTCGTTCAAGCAGCACACCAACACCGTGTTCTCGGTCGACGTGTCGCCCGACGGCGCGCAGGTGGTCAGCAGCGGCGGCAACCAGCACGAGTCGTTCGTGTGGGCCGCCGATACCGGCAGCGTGCTGCACCGGTTCGTCGGCACCGGCAAGGGCGTGTGGGCGCTGGGCTGGTCGAAGGACGGCAAGTCGCTGGCCTGGGGCAACAGTAACGTCGCCGGCGAGAACGGCGAGAAGCCGCTCCAGTTCACGTTCCGCCTCGACGAGTTCGGCGTCGGCGACACCCCGGACCCGTCCAAGTACGTGCAGGCGCACGAGACCGACGACCGGGTGAAGGTGACGCGGATCGCCGGCGGCGTGTTCGCGGTGCAGACGCCCGGCCGCGAACCGGAAGCGATGCTGCTGAACGACGGCGAGCGCATCTACGCCGCGACCGTGCTCCCGAAGTCGAACGCGGTCGTCGTGACCGGGACGAGCACCGTCGCGCTCATCAACCCGGCCACGGCCCGCGAGAACCTGCGGTTCGTCGGCCACACCGGGAACGTGACGTGCGCCACCCCGTCACCCGACGGCCGGCTGTTCGCCACCGGCTCGGCCGACCAGACCATCCGCATCTGGCAGCGCGACCTCGAAGACCCGCTGCTGTCCATCTTCGTGTCCGGGCGCGACTGGATCGCGTGGACCCCGCAGGGGTTCTACGCCTGCTCCGCGCAGGCCGAGCGGATGATCGCGTGGCAGCTCCCCGCCGCCCCGAACAAGCCGCCGGTCATCCACCCGGCGGAGCGGTTCCGCTCGTCCATGTACCAGCCCGCGCTGCTCAAGTACATCGTCCCCACCGGCAACCTCCAGTTGGCGATGGCGATGGCCCAGAAGTACGACAAGGCGCTCATCAAGACCACGAACGTGGCCGACGTGCTGCCGCCCGAGGTGACCCTCGAAGGGTTCGGCGACGCGGAGGTGAAGGTCGAGAAGGACACGCTCCTCGTGAGGGCCACCGCCAAGAGCGCGAAGAACCCCGTCACCGCGATGCGGCTGCTCGTGAACGGCCGCCCGTACCAGGGCGCGGCCGGGGTGAAGCGGTTCGACACGCCGCTGGCCGAAGCGACCGCGCAGTGGGAGGTGCCGCTGCCGCCGGGCACGCACACGGTCGCCGTCATCGCCGACTCCGCCGTGAGCAAGGGCATGTCGAAGGTCGGCGTCGCGACGAAGGCCGGGGTGCTACCCAAGCCGAACCTGTACGTGCTCGCCGTCGGCGTCTCGGACTACGCCGGGAAGTCGAAGCTGAACTACTGCGCCACCGACGCGGAACTGCTCGCGAAGACCTTCAAGGAGCAATCGAAGGCGGTGTTCACGAACATCGAGGTGAAGGTGCTGACGGACAAGGCCGCGACGAAGGCCGGCATCCTCGCCGGGCTGGACTGGCTCAAGTCGAAGATGACCGCGCAGGACGTGGGCATCGTCAGCTTCTCCGGCCACGGCACCCGCGACTCGTTCGGTCAGTTCTACCTGTGCCCCATCGACATGAACCCGGCCGACGGCGACGACATGGCCTCGTTCCTGTCGGGCAAGCTGTTCAAGGACCGGCTCGACGAGATGCCCGGTCGCCTCGTCGCGATCCTGGACGCGTGCCACTCGGGGACCGTCGCGGAGAAAGGCCCGCCGGCCGCGGACACGCTGGTGCGCGACCTGACCGCGGAGGACTCCGGCGTGATCGTGATGTGCGCTAGCGCCGGCCGCGAGTACGCCACCGAGAGCAAGCTGACGAAGGCCGGGTTCTACACGCTGGGTCTGGTGGAAGGGATGTCCGGGTACGGCGACGTGGATGGCGACGGCGTCGTGTACATCCACGAGCTGGACCTGTACGCGACCGCGCGCGTGCAGCAGCTCAGCGGCGGCAAACAGAACCCGACGCTCGGCCGCCCACAGACTGTGCGGCCGTTCGCCATCGCCAAGCCGGACAAGCTGCCGACCCCGTGACCCGACGCGGGCGGAACGGGGCCGTTCAGAGGCAAGAATGGCCCGCAGATCGCGCAGAGAAGACGCAGATGAAATCCGATCAGAAGAAGGCAGTAAGGCAGAAGAGTTTTGACAGGATGAACGGGATGAACAGAGATGGGAAGACCGGAGCGGGCTTCGCTCTTCATCTTGTCAAAACTCTTCTGCCTTACTGCCTTCTTCTGATCGGATTTCATCTGCGTCTTCTCTGCGCGATCTGCGGGCCATT
>SXHE01000858.1 GCA_005773755.1 Planctomycetia bacterium | reverse complement strand
GGTACTTCCAGAACCCGTCCTTGTAGTGGTTCTCGAGTCCGAGGATCACGTCGCACTCGCGCGCGACGGGCAGCACCGCCTCGATGCACTCGACGCACCACGTCAGCCCCTGCTCGCGCGGCACGTCCGGGTAGCGCTGGCCGCTGAGGACGCGGCACACGCTACGCGGCCCGCCGAGCCGCCGCGTCACGCGCACCATCTCGCACTCTTTGTCGATGGCGCGCTTGCGGGCGTCGGCGTCCGGGTTGGTGAAGTCCGGGGAGCAGCACAGCATCGGCATCGCGCGCCCGGTGGCGCGGATGGCGTCGCCAACCGAATCGAGGTAGCCCGGTTCGAGCGAGGTGAAGAACCCCTCGTACATTTCGAGGCCGTCGCAGTCGAGCGCGCGGGCCTGTTCGATCCAGTCGAACACGGTCATCGTGCGCGCCCCGGCGATGGCGTCGAGGTAGCACTTGGGGAACGCGGAGATACGTAGGGGCATGGTGGGTCTACTGCGTTCGGAGGGGTCTTCTGCCTTCAGCCCGAAGGGCTGGGACAACATAGCCTAGGGCAACGCCCCGGGTCCCGGGTGTGATATGAATTGCACCCCGAGGGGTGCGACAAGGCGCGATCAATCCCAAAGATGCTTCTCGTCGAACGCGATGCGGTGCTTGCGGAAGAACTCGATCAACTCGTCCTGAAAAGTCCGTTTCGTGTGGTTCTGCTCCTGATTCTCAATGTACCGAGCGACTGTGTTTTCGTTCGAGGCGCTCACCGAGAACGCTCCGTAACCGGTCTGCCAGTAGAACCGCGGGCTGATCTTCCCCTTCGCCCACTTCGACGATTCCTTCTTCACCTCTTCGACTGCCTGAGCGAGCGCGACGTTCTTGGACAGCACAAACAAGAGGTGGACGTGATCGGCAACACCACCGACCCGGATAGCAGGGCAGTCGATGCCGTTGAGTGCGCCCGCAAGATAGGCGAACAGGTCGGGCCGTGACTCCGGTGTGATAAACGGCTCGCGGTTCTTGGTGCTGAAGATGAGGTGAACGACGTTCCGCGCGAGTGATTGTGACATGGGCAGCTCGTGTCCCAGGCTTTCAGCCTGGGAGCCGGTGGGCGTTCCTGCCTGGGGCGGTGCCCCAGGCTAAGTTGTCGCACCTCTTCGGGGTGGTGGACATGCTCCTACGCCTGTCCCGCGAGTTGTCGAAGCCGGTCAGCCATCTGACCGAGCCAAACACGAACCGTCGGCCCCCCCAGATCGGGGCGCGGCGTGTATTCACAGTACAGCACGTCAAAGAGTTCGTGCTCCAGCGCCGTGTCTGCTGGGCAATTATCCAGTAGGTGGTCCAACTCGTCGGCGGTCGCGTACAACTCTGTAGCCGGCGAGCCGAGCGCGAAGTTACCGACCAAATCGGGCCAGTCATTGCCCTCGGTGTCCCAATCCTGATGGAAGAAGGATCCGAACAACTGCGATAAGCGTGGGTACATCGTTCGGGAACCTACTGCACCGATTACACCAGCCCCGTGAGCGCGCCTTGCGCGCAGTAGGTGGGGTTGCCGAAGGTCTTGACGTTGTGGCCGAAGCCGTGGGCCAGCGCCATCAGCAGGCGGTTGTGCGGCAGCTTGTTGTACTTCAGCGCGCGGCCGGTCTTGAAGTCGAGGCCGCCGCCGACCAGCACGAACGGGATGTTGTCCATCGTGTGCGAGTTGCCCTTGCCCAGCTCGTTCGTCCACACGATCAGCGTGTTGTCGAGGAGCGAGCCGGGGCCGCCCGGTTCCGGCGTGTCGGCGAGGCGCTTCGCGAGGTACGCCACCTGTTCGCAGTACCAGCGGTTGATCTTCACCAGTTTCTCTTGCGCCTTCTCGTTCGAGTCCGGTTCGTGCGACAGGTCGTGGTGGCCCTCGTCCACGCCCAGCCACTTCATGCGGGCCTGCCCCACCGAGTTCGTGATCTGGTAGCTGGCGACGCGGGCGAAGTCCGCGGCAAAGCTGTTCACCAGCAGGTCGATCTGGGTCTTGCTGATCTGCGGCATGTTCTCGTTCACGCGCTTCATGCCGGGTTCCAGCTTCGGCACCGCGTGGCCCGCGCTGGCCGCGGCCTTCTGCTCTTTCAGTTCCTTCTCCATGTCGCGCACGAACGCCGCGTGCTCGTCCAGCAGTTTCTTGTCGGCCGCGCCGACCTTGTCGCCCACCTTCTTGAGGTCGTCCTTCACGCCGTCGAGGATGCTCGCGAGGGCCTCGTTGTCCTTCGCGCGACCGTACAGCTTGTTGAACAGTTGGTACGGGTCGTCGATGGGCGTGAGCGGCTTGTTCGCCGCGGCGTAGCTCCAGCGGGTCCAGGTGTCGGCGCGCTCCGGCACCATCACGCCGAGTTCGAGCGAACCGAAGCGCGTCTTGGTCGCCGCGTCCTTCTGCAAGTGGTTGCGAATCTCCTGATCGACGCTGATGCCCTTCGCCCAGCCCGCGGGGGTGTCCGAGCCGCCCTGAATGTTGCCGGGGAACAGCTCGATGCCGGTGAGCAGGCAGCCGATGCCGCGCATGTGGCCGTCGCCGTCGCCGCGAATCTTGTCGCTGAGGCCGTGCAGTGTCAGCATCTGCTTCTGGAACGGTGCGAGCGGTTCGAGGATCGCCTTGAGCTTGAAGTCCGCGCCTTCGGTGTCCGGCCAGAAGTCTTTGGGCACGATCCCGTTCGGGCTGAACACGAACACGATCCGCTGCTTCCGCTTCGCCTGATTCGCGAACGCGAGGCTGGGCAGGTTCAGCACGAAGGGAACGGCCGCGGCGCTGATGCCGAGGTCGCGTACGAACTCGCGCCGGGTGCGGGTGAAGGCCATGTGCGAAGGCTCCAAAGGCGTGTGGCTTGTCTTGGCGAGCGGGGGCGTTAGCCCCCTGATGTCGTTGGGTGAGCTATTTACCAGCGGGCTTGGGTTCTGTCTGCCTCAGTGCGGATGTCGTCACGATGTCCACGATCAGTTTTCGCATATTGTAGCCGCTGTCGGCAAACGATTTCCGCAGTTCTTCGGGCTTGCTCAGGCCGTAGGCCCGCACCGGTTGCTTGGCGAAATGGTGGAACGCCTGCTGCGCGAACGCGTAGCTCGTCTCTTCGCTATTGGCGAGGAACTTCGCCAGTTCCTTCGCCCCGGTGAACTTGGCGAACGTGCCGCTGCGCTGCTCGTAACCGCCGCTGGCGTCGATGGGGCGGTCGCGCTCCTTGTCGCGATACCGCCCGACCGCGTCGAAGTGCTCCAGCGAGAAGCCGAGCGGGTTCATGATGCTGTGGCACCCGGCGCACGCGGCGGGCTTGGTTTGCAGCAGCACGCGCTCGCGCGTCGTCAGGTTCGGGTGCAGGTCCGGGGCGATGGGCGTGAACGCCTCTTGCGGCGGCTTGATGCTGATGCCCAACAGCCCGCGGCCGAGGAACACGCCGCGGTGAATGGGAGACGTTTCCGCGGTGTACGCCAGCGCCGACAGCATGTACGGGTGCGTGACGATCCCGGCCCGCTTGTCGGCCTCGAACTTCATCTTCTTGAACGGTGCGTCGGGCGGCAGATCGACGCTGTAGAACTTCGCCAGCCGGCCGTTGAAGTACGTCTCTTCGGACAGTAGTAGTTGGCGGAAGTCGGGGTTCGTGCCCCACATCACGTCATCCAGGAACAGTTCCAGCGAGGTGCGCAGATCGCCCGCGAGCGCGTCGTCGTAGCCGGGGAACTTCTTCGCGTCTTTCAATACGTCCTTCACCTGATCGAGTTTCAGCCACACGATGAGGAACTCGCGGACCTTCGCTTTCGCGCGCGGGTCGCTCAACATGCGCTCGGCCTGCGCCGCGACCTCCGCGCGCGTGCCCAACTTGCCGGCGGTCGCAGCGGCCAGCAATTCGCGATCCGGCGGCGCGTCCCACAGCGCGAAGCTGAGGCGCGACGCGGTGGCGTGCTGTTCGGACTGGAAGGCGGCGTCGGGGTACAGGAACCGCGGCGACTTCAGCGCGAGCAGCACGACGCGCTTCACCGCGAGATCGACGTCTTCGGTCGCCTCGAACTGCCGGTCCACGAACAGCGCCTTTTCGACCTGCGACAGCGGGCGGCGGAACGCGCGCTCCACGAACGTGTAGCAGAAGGTTTTGGCCTTCGCACCGCGATCCGGCGCGCCCGGTTGCGCGCCGGTCAGGTCGCCGAGCTTCGCGACGACATAGCCGGCCGCTTCGAGCGCGGCCTCGGTGGTCGCGGCGTCCCACTCCTTCGACACGGTGCTGCCACGCTCCCACCCTAGCGAGCGGTCGTCGGGCGGGAACGGCGACTCGATCACGCACACTTCGGGCCACTTCGCGGGCGTCAGGTGCCGGGCCGGGATCGGCTCGACGGCGCGGTTCGGCCGCTTCCAATTCAGCGACACGAACGCCGGCTTCACGGGCGGGTTGGGGTTCTTCTTCGAGTCGTCCACGCCCTGCTTGGCCTTCGAGAACTCCAGCCGCACCGGGTACGCACGCCCGGCGAGGAGGAACACGCTGGCCTTGTACTCGGTGTCGCTTCCGGACTTCACCCAAGCGTCGATGACCGGCTTGCGGTTGTCGTTGACCCACAGCCGCAGCGCGTGATCGGTCTTCACGACGAACTCGTACAGCCCGGTATCCGGTGCCCACACGGAGCCTTCCCAGCGGGCGCAGAAGGTGTTCGGGTCGAACTTCTCTTTCGGTTCCACCTCGGCCTTCGGCGCGTCCTTGCCGAAGTCGAAGTTCACGCCCGCGTCGATGCGATCGATTTGCCGCTTGTTCTGCTGGAAGTTCCGAGCGTTGAAGTACTCGGCGCGCAGCCCCTCGCGCGCGTCGGCCTTCGGCGGGAACCGGAAGCTGCCCACGAGGTCCGCGACGCTGCTCCGGTACTGCTTGACCGTGAGCCGCGACAGCTCCACACGCGGCGGGCTGATCTTCGCCTGCGCGGTGGGCGAATAAAAGGCGTCGTACATGTACGTGGCAACGCGCTTCGAGCCGTCCGCGTCCAGCTTTTCCGGCTCGCCTTCGGGCATCGTGCGGTCGATGACGGCGGCGAGCTGCGCGAGCGACTTGTCACCGGTCAGCGGCGGCTCGTATTTCTTGGTGCCCTCCCCTTTCGCCCCGTGGCACCGGGCGCACATCTGCTTGTAAATCTGCTCGCCGGTGCGCGTCTCCTCCGCGCCAGCCGCGAGCGCGAGTGCCAGCAGCGCAACAACGGAAGCGAGGAATCGCATATGTGTTTGGGGCGGAAGGTGCGGGAGAGGCGGGGTAAGGACAGTGTGGGTTTGAGTGGCGCGCGTGTCAAGTCGATGCCGGATTCCGTGGATAAAGCCCGCGTCGGTTGGCACGAATCCACACCGACCAACTCTTCGCATCCAAACCGAAGTCTTGCCCTGTCAACCCCCGCAGGTTGGCTGCCGCCTGTTCAGGTGAAGGGAGCGGGCGTCCGTGCAGCGTTCTACGCCCGCGAAGTGCCATCAGGTAGATCGTGTGTGGCAAGTAACGCACGGTTGATTCTCCTCTAGTAGGTCAACTATTTTGAACAGCGGGGTAGAGTCGTCGGAGTTTGATCCGGGCATCGGCGGTGGTGAATCGCCAGTTCACGCCGACCGCCCGGTCGTTCCGGTCCACCGACCACGGTTCCAATTCCTTCAGCAAT
>SXHE01000857.1 GCA_005773755.1 Planctomycetia bacterium | reverse complement strand
GGCCGGGGGTGGGGTTGCCTTTCGTCCCCCCCCTCCCTGAAGGGAGGGGGGGGGGGGTCTTCACCTTCCCCAAGCGCTCGGCGAGCGCCGCGGCGTCCTTCGGGCGGCCGGTCGGGTCGCTGTCCACGCAATCGCCGATCAGTTCCACCAGCGCGTCCGAAACGCCGCGGCGCTTCAGGTCGCGCTCGAACCGCGGGCTGGGGGCCTCATGCAGTTTGCCGGTGAGCATCTGGACCCCGATCACGCCCAGCGCGTGAACGTCGTCGCGCGGGTCCGGGGCCGCGCCGCGCGACTGCTGCGGGCTGGCGTACAGCGGCGTGTAAGACCCGCGCAGCGAGGTTTCGAGCCACCCGGTCATCTGCGACACGGCCCCGCGGTTGGTGCGCAGGTAGTCCACCGCGACGCCGCCGATGCCAAAGTCGGTGATCTTCAGCGCGACGGTCGTGCCGGTCGCCAGGAGGATGTTCGCCGGCTTGAGGTCGCGGTGGACGATGGCCGGGGTGAGGTGGTGGAACGTGCCCACCGCGGCGGCGAGTTGCGCGAGCGCCTGAACAGCGTGTGTTTCGCGCTCGCTTTCGGGCAAGTTCTGCCAGCGGAAGATGAGGTCGGTCAGGCTCCCGCCGCCGATGTACTCGTACATGAGCCACGGGGTTTCGCCGTCGAGAACGGCGTCGAGCAGCGGCACCACGTTCGGGTGGTGACCTTGCTCCATGACGCGGGCGATCACGCGGCCCTCGTGGGAGGTGAGCTTCGCGCGCACTTTGGGGTCGGTGCAGAACTTGACCGCGCGCGGGTGCGGGATGAACGAGTGCCGGGCCAGCCACACCTCGCCGAACCCGCCCGCACCGAGGAGTTCGTCGAGCCGCCATCCGGGGCGACCGGGCAGGTCGCCGCCGGGCCGGAAGTGCGGCACCCTCAGCGGCAGCACCTTCACGAAGTCTTCGGGAATCTCGATAGCCCATTCGAGCGGCACCGACTTGCCGCTGGGGTCGTCGGCCCGCTTCATCGACTGCCGCACCGCGCCCGGCAGTTGCGTCAGGTACAACTCGAGCGCGACCCGCTCCTCGATGGGGGTGCCCTCCGGCAGCACCTCGTCCACAACCTCCTGGGCGGCCTTCTTCGCGGCCTCGGCGCTGGCCGCCGCGACCTTCGCCAGTTCCTCGCGGAGGGCCGCGGCCTTCTTGCGCTCGCAGTAGTACTTGTAGGCGTGCCCCGCGACATCGAAGAGGTACTGCCCGCCGGGTACGGCCTCGCACAGCCCGCGAACGCCCTTGTCCTTGATCGCGCGCGCCACGCACTCGAAGACGGCAATCATGGGACGCTCTCCTTCGCAAAGCCGCGAGCGGCGCGACCGTGGTTTGACCCCGGCCGAAACGCGAGTTAAGTTAGGTTAACGTGCCGGCAATCCCGTTCGGCCGCCGCCGCGTGCTCCCCCGCACACGACGGCACCCCGGTGACGGCCGGGTCAGGTTGTCATGGCTTGGTCATCACTCGCTCCCCGCCGCGAGATCAGTCTCGTCGGGTGGGCGGTCAGCTTATGCCTTTTGGCGGTGCCGGGCGCGGTGCTCGGCGTCCTCGCGTATCGCACGAACTTGCTGCCACTGGCCGCCGGGGCCGGCGTGCAGGTCATGTTCGCCGCGGTGTTCCTGCGCGCGCATCCCGTGTGGAGGCCCCCCGTTAGCGCGTCGCTCGTCGTTCTGTACCTCATCGGCCTCGCGTGGCTCTGGCTCCCGACCCGCGGCTCGACCGACTGGGCGGTTCACGTCGGTCAGGCGGTGCTGCTGCTGTCGGCCGTCGTGCTGGCCGCGTTCCACGATCTGACGCGCACCGGGGCCGAACCGCTGCGCCGGGCGAACAAGTGGTGCGGGCGGCTCGTGTCGCGCTCGCACTGGCCGATGCAACTGGCCGATTGCCGCACGTTGCCGGAAGTGTCCGCGCTGCGCGAGGCCGTGCGCGACGAGGTGCGACCGGTTCTGGCACTGCTCTCGGACCCGCGCCCGGAGGTTCAGTGCGCCGCGCTCGGCGCACTGGAGTATCGCCCGCACTGGCAGCCGGGGGAAGCTGAGTTGGTGCTGAAGACGGCCCGCGAGAGCGCGGAACCGGCGGTGCGCGCCAGCGCCGCCTACGCGCTGGCCGCGGTCGACGTGGCCGACCTCGTGGCGGGCCTCGCGGTGATGCTACGCGACCCGGCCCCGGAGGTCCGCGCCGCCGCCGCCGAATCACTCCTCTGGGACGCGGACGCGCGCTGGCCCTTCGCCCGCGACGGCGTGCGCGAGGCGTTGGCCGACCCGCGGTTCGCGGACGAAGGCTCGCTGTTCAGCACCGGGCGCGTGCCGGTCGCGGCCGTCGCCGACCTGATGACGTGGGCCGAGGAGCACGCCCCGCTCGCGCCGCGCGCGATCCACACCCTCATCGACCAGTACCACCGCGACCTGACCGACGGCGAACGGCCCGAACTCGGGAGCCAGCTCGCCGCCGTCATGCTCGACCCGAACGCGCCGCCGGCGCTGCGCGTCGAACTGGCCGCGCTGCTGCGCGATCACCACCTGCTCTCGCCGGACCTGCTCGACCGGCTCACGAACATGGACCAGCCCGGCCCGATCCGGCTGTTCGCCGCCGAACAGATGTTGCGCATCAACCCGCACGACCCGGACGGCGTGGACGTGCTCCGCGGGCTGGCCCGCCAGCCGAACCGCGAAATGGCGCTGTCCGTAGCGGCGGTGCTCCAAAACGTACTGGGCCTCGAGCTGGGCCTGCCCGTGGGCGAGCGCCCCGCGCCGACCAGCAAGGCCGCCGCGGACGTGGCCCGGCGCGTGCTGCTGTGGGCCAACGGCGCGAACCCGGACACGATCCGCTCGACGCCCGGCCCGATGCCGGGGCTGCGCGGGCTGTCGCGCACGGGTGCGCCGGGCCTGCCGCCGCGCTCGCACGCCGGCACGGTGCCCGCGACGCCCGTGATCCCGCCGACCCCACCGCCCCACGGCGATGCCGCAGACGCGCCCCGCCCGCGCGGCGGATCGAGCGCGGTGTTTTAGAGTCGTCCGCCGCTCCGTCGTTCCCGATGCTCGCCACTGTGGGCGGCGCGCCGTCGGGTTTCCCGGCGCGCGGCGCGACATTTGCGGCCGATTTCCCGACGGTTCTCCTTTTCCGTTCTACACTTCCGCCGGTGACCTTTCGCCCGGTTCGGCCGGAGTCGCGTTCGTGGCCACTCACACTCGCCTCCCACAACTGCGGTCCCCGTTCCTGAACGCGGTCCGCAAAAGCGGGCTGCTCACCCCGGACGACTTCGTCGCGGTCATTGCCGAGTCCGGCCTCGACCCGGCCACCGCGGACCCGCTCCAGGTCGCGTCGCTGCTCGTTCGCAAGAAGTTGCTCACCAAGTTCCAGGCGATGCAGTTGCTCCAGGGCCGCACGCACGGCTTCGTTCTTGGTCGGTACAAGATTCTGGACGGACTCCGCCAGGACCGCGTCGGGATGGTGTTCAAGGCCGAAGACGGCGACTCGAAGGAACTCGTCTCGCTCAAGGTGCTGCCGACCGATCGCGCGTCCGACCCGACCATACTGAAAGCGTTCCGGCAGGAGGTGCGGGCCGCGGCGCAGGTCGAGCACGACACGATCGCGCGCGTTCTGGACTTCGACTGCTGGCAGGGCACGTACTTCGTCGTCTCCGAGTTCGTCGGCGGGCCGACGCTGGACAAAGTGGTCGGCGAGCGCGGGCCGCTGGTGCCGTACGCGGCGGCGCAACTCGTCGCGCAGGCCGCGGTGGGGCTGATGCACGTCCACGACCGCGGGCTGATCCACCGCGACATGAAGCCGGGCAACATCGCGCTGCTGCCCGACCGTCAGGTGAAGCTCATCGACCTGGGCCTGACACACATGCTGGAAAGCCCGTGGGCGCGGGTCACCAAGCGGATCAGCACGAAGGAGTACGCGGAGGAGATCGCGCACATCGCGCCGGAACAGGCATGGGGCTGCGAACAGGACGCGCGGAGCGACGTGTACAGCCTGGGCTCGACCTTCTACTACCTGCTCACGGCGCAGGTGCCGTTCCCCGGTCTCGCGCCGGAGATGATGGCCGAGCGGCAGATTCGCGGCGTGCCGGCCCCCTCGAAGCTGAAACCGAAGGTGCCGCCGGAACTGGATGCCGTCGTCCAAAAGATGGGCGCGAAAGACCCGCACTCGCGCTACCAGAGCGCGCGCGAGGTGGTGATCGCGCTGCACTCGTGGCTGCCCGTGGCACAGTGGCAAGCACTGGGCCTGAGCGCGGAACCACAAGCAGCGCCCGCGAAGCCGCAAGCGGCCGTAGTGCCGCCCGCGCCCAAGCGCGGCGGCCTGTTCGCCTTCCTCCGCCGGCTCTTCGGCCGCTGACCCACGCTTCCACTTGTCGCGCCCACGTGCGATAACGCACTCGCCCGACGCGCGAGGGGTCGTCGTGCCACTACCAACTAATGCCCCGCCGTCACCCACGCCCGCCGCGCCGAGCGAGCACCCCGATTGGGGCGCGGCGTGGGCCGTACTGTGGTTCGTGCGGAGCCAGCGCGAGCCGGCCGCTCGCGGCTAAGGGGACACGACCTTTCCCTTGTCCAATCGCAACGTCTGCGTCACGCAGCGCGGCAACTCGCTCGGCTCGTGCGTGACGAACAGCAGCGTCTGCTCGGCGCTCAGTTCGCGGTCGAGGTAGTCGCGACAGCGCGCGGTCGCCGCTGCGTCCATTCCCTGAAACGGCTCGTCCAGGATCACCAGCGGCGGGCGCTTCACCAGCGCACGCGCCAGCAGCACCAACCGCTGTTCGCCGGTCGAGAGGTGCTTGAACGGTCGGCCCGCGAGGTGCGCGATGCCCAGCACCGCGAACAGCTCGCGCACGCGCGCGTCCTGCTCCGGTGTCGTCGCGCGATCAACGAGCGTGTCGAAGAAGCCGGTCGCGGCGGCGCGGTCGGCGGTCAAGGGTTCGCCGAAATAGAGGTGGAACTCCGGCGACAGCAGCCCGACGTTGCGCTTCACGTCCCAGATCGTTTCGCCGCTGCCGCGCCGCCGGCCGAACAGCCGCACGTCGTTCGAGTACGCCTGCGGGTGGTCGCCGCACAGCAGGCTGAGGAGCGTCGATTTGCCGCTGCCGTTGGGACCGAGCACGGCCCACCGCTCGCCGCGCCGCACGGTCCACGACACGCGATCCAGGATCGTGTGTCCGGTGTGGGTGACGGTCACGTCGGTGAGTTGGACGATTGGTTCCAAGCCGCTCGCGGTTTCGCGAGTGCTGGGCACTGCGCTCGCGAAACCGCGAGCGGCTGGCCCAAGAACGAGCGTGTTCGTCACCCACGCGGGCACCGCGTCCTCGCGGCAGATCAGCACCACGCACGTCCCGTCTCGCACCAGTTCGTGTAGCAACGCGCCGAGGTCGGCGCGAGCGGCGGCGTCGAGGCCGATGAACGGGTCATCGAGGACCAGCACTTCGGGGTTGGTGAGCATCGCGCGGGCGAGCCGGGCGCGGCGCGTCTGCCCGTTCGAGAGCGTCATGAACGGCTGGTGCAGCAGCCCCGCGAGGCCGAACCGCGCGCACACCGCGGCGCGCGCGTCGGCGGTACCGAGTTTCAGGAAGTCCGCGAGTGACAGCGGGGTGTCACTACCACTGTCGGCGAACTCGAACCGCTGCTGGTAGTAGCGGCCGGCGTAAGAGAACAGCCGCGAGTCTTCCTTGAACGCGACCAGAGCGACCGCTTGCGAAGTGTAATCGACCGCGCGCCCCGCGGCGCGGAGCCGCTCGAACAGGGGCCACGTCAGCGTGCCGCCGCCGAGCGGGTGCTTGCCGAGCAGTGCTTCCGCGAGTGTGGTCTTCCCGCTGCCGGTCGGCCCGACGACGGCCCACGCCTCGCCCGCGCGCACGGTCCAGGTGAAGGTGTGGAGGACGGGTTCGCGGTTGCGAACGACGGTGGCGCGGTCGAGTTGGAAGACGATCATGCCTTCAACACTTCGTCCGCGCCTTCGGCGAGGAGCATCGCGGCGAGTTCCTGGCCCACCGCGAGCGGGGCGTCGGCCGGGCCGGTGTGCGTCGCCACGATCCGCCGCGCGCCGTCCGCCGACAGCACCGCGCCGCGCACGGTCAGCACGCCGTCGAGCACCTTCGAGGTGGTGCCGATGGGGACGAGGCAGCCGCCGCCCAGCGCGAACAGCATCGCGCGCTCGGCCCGCACCCGCGCGAGCGTGTCGGCACAGCGCAGGGCACTGACGATGCGGTGCGTCTCGGTGTCACCCGCGCGGCACTCCAGCCCGATCGCGCCCTGCCCGACCGCGGGGAGCATCCAACTGGGGTCGAGCACTTCCGTGATACGATCCGCGAGGCCCAGCCGGATCAGCCCGGCTTCGGCGAGGATGATCGCGTCCAGGTTCTGCTCGTCCAACTTGCGGAGCCGCGTATCGACGTTGCCGCGCAGGTCGAGCAGTTTCAGATCGGGCCGGCGGTTGAGCACCTGCGCGCGGCGGCGCAGGCTGCTGGTGCCCACTGTGGCACCGGTGGGCAGGTCGTCGAAGTGCCTGTGCTTGCGCGACACGAACGCGTCGCCGGTAGGCCCGCGCTTCGGCACGCTGACCAGTTCCAGCGCCGGTTCGGGGATCGTCGGCAGGTCTTTGAGGCTGTGGACCGCGACGTCGGCGCGGCCGTCGAGCAGCGCGTTCTGGATGGCCTTGGTGAACACGCCGAACCCGCCCATCGCGGACAGCGCGGAGGCCTGATCGCGGTCGCCGTGCGTTTCGATCAGCACCAGTTCGACGGCGCGCGGGGCCGCGACCGGGCGCAGCGCGGCCGCGATGAAGTTCGCCTGCCAGAGCGCCAGCGGGCTGCCGCGCGTACCGAGTCGGAGTGTGTTCATAAAGAACCTAACCCCCCACCCCCCTTCCCTAAAAAGGAAGGGGGAGCAAGAACGGCCGTCAGGTCTTAGCCCCTCTCCCCTTGGGGGAGGGGTTGGGGAGGGGTCTGCGTGTTGCTTGGTGCGCCGTGAGCGGTGAGCCAGTCGCGGAGCCGCTGCGCGGCCTCGGCGCGGGGCACGGGGCCGGTTTCGAGCCGGCGCTTTTCGGCCACGTCCGCGTCCGCATCTTCGAGTGCGAACCACACCGCGCGCCGCCGGTCGGGGTCGGTCGCGTAGCGCGGGAACAGGTGCCAGTGTAGGTGCGGAACCTGATTGCCGAGCAGTTCGTAGTTCAGCTTGAGCGGCCTGAAGCACGCTTCGATGGCGGCGGCCAGCGTACACATCTCGTCGAGGTACGCGGCGCGGGCCGGGCCGAGTTGACTCAGTTCGGAGGCGTGTTCGCGCGCAACCAGCACACAGTAGCCGGGGTAATACTGCCACGGGCCGAGGACCGCGACCGAATGCGGGAACTGCCAGACGACGTCAGTAGCGGGCCAGCCATCGGCCGTGGCGAGTTTCTGACAGAACGGACAGTTCGGATCGTGCCCCATGAAGGTATGGTAAGTGGCGCGGGAAAAGAAGAAAGCCCCGGCCAGGTGCCGGGGCTTTCGGGTTGTCGCTCGCTGGGTTAGAAGTCGCCGCCGTAGTCGCCGCCGCCCCCACCGTAGTCACCGCCCCCGCCGTAATCGCCACCACTGCCCCCGCCGTAGTCGCCACCACCACCATAGTCACCACCGCCGCCACCGGTGCCGCCACCGTCGTCGTAGCTGCCGCCCGCGCCAGCGTCCCCGCCGAAGTCACCGTCGCCGGGGGCGGTGCCGCCGTCCCCACCGCCGTAGCCGGCGTCGGCCGCGGACGCGTCGGTGCCGCCGAAGGACGAGGGCGGGTAGTGGGTGCCCATCATGCTGTTGTACAGCCACATGCCGGCCATCGCGCCGAACATGCCACCGAGCAGCGCGGTGCCGAAGCCGCCGCCCCCGCCGCCACCACCGCCACCGTAGCCGCCACCACCGCCCCCACCGCCGCCGGTGAGCGCGCGGATCAGGCCGACAACGAGCCAGATGGTCAGCAGCACGGCCAGCCCGATGCAGATCCAGCCGCCGATGCTCATGCCTTGCTTCTTCGCCGGCGCGGTGCTGTCGTTCTTCGCCGCGTTCGTCGGGGTGACCGTGGCAACTGTCGTATTCTGGAGATCACGGATCGCGAAGTTCACGCTCGCCAGAAGCGCCTGGTCGCGGATCTCGAACTTCTTCTCGTCGTTCGGTTCCTTCGCCGCGTCCTTGAACGACGCGAGGAACAGGTCGCGCATCTGCTTCTCGTTGTCGTTCGTGAACCCGCGGTCGCGCGTGGTCTTGTCCGCGATCACCTCCACGTAGCCGGGGCTGCGGCACACGAGCACATAGATGCCCTTCGCCTTGTCGCTGGTGGCGAGTTCGACCGCCCAGTCGCGGAAGAACTTCGCCTCCTGATCCTTCGTCGGCTTCGCCCGGCCGTCGGGCACGGTCGCGTGCGTGTCAACGGTGATCGTCAGGCCGTGGTCGAACAGCGTGCCGCTGACGACGTTCTTGGCCCGGTCGATGCCGCCCTGCGTGAACATTTTGCCGCCGTCGTAGACGTGCAGCACCCCGTTGTGCTTCGCGGGTGCGGCCTTCGCCGCTTCCGCGCGCCCGGTGTTGAAGGCCAGCAGCCCGCCGGCCACCAAGGCGGCGAGCAGCGCCATACCCTTCGTCAGCAGTTTCATGGTTTCTCCTGTGGTGGTTGACGGGCCGGCACATGCCGCGCCCGAATACGCTTGTCGCATTCTATCTCACAACGGACCGATAACCGCAGCAAATCGCGTCCCGTTCCCTGGGTTCGGTGTCGGTCTCGTGTCACTTGGGTATCATACCGACACCCCTTGCGCAACCACGACTGGCTGGCAAGGAGTATTCGCCGCACCCGGAGCGATCTTAACCGTGTCGAAGATTCGAGCCACAACTATTTTGGCCGTCCGCACTTCCGCCGGGGCCGCCATCGGCGGCGACGGGCAGGTGACGCTCGGCAACATCGTCATGAAGGCCGACGCCCGCAAGGTCCGCAAACTGTACGACGGGCAGGTGCTCGCCGGATTCGCCGGGGCCGCCGCAGACGCCTTCAGCCTACTCGACCGGTTCGAACAGAAGCTACGCGACTTTCAAGGCTCGGTGCCCAAAGCGGCAACGGAGCTCGCGAAGGAGTGGCGCACGGACCGCGTCCTGCGCCGCCTGGAAGCGATGCTGGTCGTGCTGGACCGCGACCACCTGTTGCTCATCAGCGGCACCGGCGACGTGATCGCCCCGACGGACAACGTGCTGGCGATCGGCAGCGGTGGCCCCTACGCCCTGGCCGCGGCCCGCGCGCTGATGGCTCACACGAAGCTCACGCCGGTCGAGGTCGTCCGCGCCGGGCTGGAAATCGCCGGCGACCTGTGCATCTACACCAACCGCAACATCGACGTGCAAGAATTGGGATAAGAGAAGAGGTCTCACGCCAAGCCGCAAAGTCGCAAAGAAGGAAGTCAGGAGAGCAAGTTCTACAAAGACATACTTCTCCTGTCTTCTTTGCGACTTTGCGGCTTGGCGTGAGATTCGTGTCTTTCAGAAGGAACAGCCGTGGCTGACGCGATGACACCGAAGCAGATTGTGGCGGAGCTGGACAAGTACATCGTCGGGCAGGGCGCGGCGAAGAAGGCCGTGGCCGTGGCGATCCGGAACCGCTGGCGGCGGCAACAACTCCCGGCCGAGTTGCGCCAGGACGTCACGCCCAAGAACATCATCCTGATCGGGCCGACGGGCGTGGGCAAAACCGAGATCGCCCGGCGGCTCGCGGC
>SXHE01000090.1 GCA_005773755.1 Planctomycetia bacterium | reverse complement strand
TCAGTCGGGCCGGCGGGATTTGAACCCACGACCTCTTGCACCCCAACGGCGGGAGGCAAGCGCCGTCCGCCCGAATCTCAAGCACGATCGCAAATCCGCCGTTCTCCGTCAAGCTCCCGGTTCACCCGGTATTTCTGCGGCCCGAAGCCGCACCTTCTGCGGTCGCAGAAGCGCACGGCCGCACACCTAGTACCCCTCCGCGGGCGGCCGGAACGACAGCATCGACGGCACCCGCGGCGCGTCCCGGTGCCACCGCACCGGCTTCTTCGCGTCCGCGAACAGCGTCATCACGCGCCGCCAGCGGTGCGGCGGTACATCGGGTGCGGCTCGCGGGACGGCCGTCGGCCGTCGAAGAACTGGTTGCCCCACAACACGCGCGTCCGCACAACCGCACCGCTGGCGAACCGGACGACGGCGAACGCCCCCTCCCACCCGGTGTAGACCCCGCGCGCCGCCGGCATCGCGCGCCAGCCCCCGGCCCCGTCGGGCAGCTCGATCGCGCCCAACAGGGTGGCGACGGCGACTTCCGCGCCGGTCGCGGCGTCGGTCACGACCACCACGCCGGCCGACAGGCGGCCGGGCACCCAGAACGTCAACTCGCGCACGGCTCACCCCTCAGCACTTGCGGACGACACCGACCAGGACGCCGATGATGAACGTGCCCTCGTCCGGGCGGAGCTTGAACGCCTTCATGTCGCGGTTGCACGGGTACAGCCACACCTCGCCCTTCGGCCGGCGCAGCACCTTCAGCGTCAGCTCCCCGTCGATGGAGCACACGACCTTCGCGCCGTGGGCCGGGTCGGGGTCGCGGCGGATGAGCGCGAAGTCGCCGTCGGCGATCTGGGCGTCTATCATCGACGACCCGCGGACCTTGACCGCGAACAGCTCCGCGTCGGGGAACTCCGCGTGGAACTCGAAGCGGCCCAGGTCCGAGAACGTGGGCAGCGGCGCGCCGGCGGCGACCAGGCCGATCAGCGGGAACGAGCCGGGGCCGGGATCGTCCACCAGCTCGACCCCGCGGTGCCCGGCGAGATGCCGGAGGTAGCCCTTCTTTTCGAGATTCTTGACGTGCGAGCGTGCGTGCGCGCGGTCGTGGAGGTCGGCCGCCGCCGCGATCTCCTCCAGCGACACCGTCCGGCCCCGTGCCCGCACCAGCGTGCGGATCGCGTCGAGCACCTCCCGCTGTCGCTCCGTCAGCGGCTCGCGATCTTGTTCATTCATGGCGACATACACAATTGTGTAAAGTTGCAGTTGACGGCCCCGCGCCGGCAAGGTACACAATTGTGTAATTCATCCGGTCGGGCAAGGCAAGAGGATTTTTCCAGATGCACGATGCGAGCACGGACGCGCCGCACTGCCTGCGGGTCAGAACCGAGGACGGCGACGTGTGGAGCGTGGGGCTGCGGTGGATCTACCGGCCGCGGCTCGCGCTCGACTGCGCGCGGCACCTGCGCGCGTTCCTGGCGGGGATCGCGGAGGCCGGCGCGGCGGACTGGGCGCGGGAGCTGCGGGCCGCGCTTGTGGCCGACGGGGCCGATCCGCTGGGGTGCGTGGTGGAGGTGTCGCGCCGGGAGGGGCGTGGCGAACGGGCGACGTGGCCGGTGGTGGCGCGGTTCGTGGTGCGACCGGCCGCACCAGCGGGAAAGGGGTGCGCCGCGCGGGGAGGGCGCGCGGCATAGTTACTTCTTGCCCTTCTTCTGCTCGGCGTCGATGGCCTTCTGCGCGCGCTCAACGTCCTCGGGGCAGTGTTCGCCGACGAGGTGCTCGAAATACTCCTGCGGACTTTTCCCCGCGAGGTTCGCGGCGGAAAGAAACGCGCGCTTGAACACCTCTTCGGTGTCGATCGTGATTCGGATGCGTGCCATGACCGCTTGCATACCCGCTCCCCGGCTCTCGCGGCAAGGTGATTCCGTTTGTGCCCCGTAGACACTATACCCCACAACGACAAGGTTGACAATCCGCGTAGTTTCCATGTTGACATTATATCCACGGTGACATATCATCCTCATCAGTCAGGCACAACCAGGAGTCACACATGACCGACGAACGCGAACTGACCGACGCCGAACGCGCCCGCCTCAAGTGCGAGGCCGAGGCGGACAACCGCGAGGGCGACGCGCTCGTGCGGTTTTTCCAGAGCGTGTTCCGCGTGCCGCACCCGGCCCGGCGACGCGGCCCGCGCGGGCCGAAGCCGCAACCGGACGCAACGACTGCAACCGAAGCCCAGGACGAACCCGAGCCCCAACCGTGAACGGAGTCACCCGTGAACTTCCGCGTGCTCGGCTACTCGTGCGACGACCTGACCGGCTGGAACCTGATGGGCGCGCACCGCCGCGAGGCCGACGCCCGCAGTCACGCCTGCGAGCGCCGCCGGGATTACCAGATTGTCGCGGTGGCGCTGGTCCGCGACCCCGCCCACAACCCGCACCTGGAAGTGATTTCCGCGAACGTGCCGAACCCGGCCCGCCTGCTTCAGGTGGCCGAGTTCCGTAAGGCCGCAACCGCACTGTGAACTTTTCGACACCACCAGAGGGCAAGGCAATGGCGACGAAACCGGAACCGATGAGCTTCGACGAGGCCCGCGACCGGCTGCCGCTGTTCGCGGTCGGGCAGAAGGTGCGGACGTGGTACATGGGCCTCGCCGGTCCCGACGAGAAGCCGTGTCGCAACGGCGACCCCGCGAAGCCGCTGCGCTACACCGACAACACCATCGAAGGCGTCCGCCTCAAACCCCACGGGTTCGAGGAGTACGACGAGGAGACGGGCGCGACGCGCATCGTCACCGAGTACCCGAACGGCTGGGAATACCTCGCCATCGCCCCGGACGGGACCGAGGACGGCTGGTTCTCCGAGGCGGAGCTGCTCGCGAAGGGCTACACGCCCGCGCCGTCGATCTACGAGGAGATGGGCCGCGCCCTGGCACTCGCGTGGGTTTGGATGGAACCCTACCCCGGCGACTCGGCCGACCAGCACGCGGATTACGAAACGGTCCGCAAGACCATCGAGAAGCTGAAGGCGCTGCGGCCGATGGCGGCGAGCAAGTAGCGACACCCCGACCCAACCCCCAACGGAGGACGACCGATGATCGCGTGGCTCAAAGGCTTGTTCGGCAGCATGGACCGGCAGACGACCGCGGCCGACCGCGCGGCCAGGGCGATGGAGGACATCGCGGACGACCTGGAATCCGTCCGCGACCAGTTCCGCGCGCGGCTGGGGATCGCCCCGCCCTTGCCGGTGGTCGCACTGCCCGCGCCGGCCCCGGTGCCGAAGCCGGAGGAAGACCCGGCGAAGGGCAAGCCGGCGAAGGGCCGCGAGAAGTAACCGACCCGCACCACCAAGCCCGGAGAAGTCTCGTGCAGAATCCGAACCCGCCCGCGTTCCCGCGGCCCGCGTCGAAAACGTGCGCCACCGGCCGGCCCGAACGGGTCGAGCCGCATGAGGGCATGTCGCTGCTCGACTGGTTCGCCGGGCAAGCGCTCGCCGGCCTGATCCTCCGCGGCGATGCGGCGCACCCCGAAGTCCTGGCGCAGGCCGCGTATCAGGTGGCCGTCGCCATGCTCGCGGAAAGGAGCAAGTCGTGACGCTCGCCGAACTGGAAACACTGAAGGACGGCGACCGCGTGCGGTTCACCGGCGGCATCGCCCGCGACCACAAGCCCGGCAAGGTGTGGGCCTCCGACGACAAGTGCGTCGAGGTTCACTGGCCCGACGGGACGAGCACGCTGATCTGGTTCGCCCACTGCAAGGACGGCCGCGACGCCCGCCACGCCTTCCTGAAGAGGGTCACGACATGACCACCGAAGACGACTTCATCGCCGCGATCCTGGCGCGGCCCGGCGACGACACGCTGCGGCTGGTGTACGCCGACTGGCTACAGGAGCGCGGCCAGGACGAGCGCGCCGGGTTCATTCGCGTGCAGATTAAGGTCGCGCGCGAGCCCGCAGGCCGGTCGCACCGCCGCCTACGGGTCAAAGGCGCGCACCGGGCGCACACGTTCGAGACCATCGCCTTCGCGAAGCCGTGGGAGGTCAGCCCCGGCGGGCGGTTTCTCGACCCCTTGGTGGTTCTGTGCGGCCAGTGCGGGTCGAGCTACGCGACCAGCGTGGCGTGGCACCGCGGGCTCCCGGCGGTCGTCGGCTGCACGGAGCGCCAGTGGCACCTGTACCACCGGCACTTCGCCGGTCCGGTGCCACTGGTCTGCCTCAACAGAGTTGGGGCGTTTATCTGGCGCGTGTCGGGCCCCGGCGTGCGACGGCGGTACGCGTCGCGCGTCTCGCAGACGGCCCCGCGGGTGGAGGCCGACTGCCCGGCGGAGGCGCGGGCGGCCGCGTTCCCCGGCGTGGGCCGCTTCCACGTCGGGCGGTGCACCGACGCGATACTCGCGTGGCACTGCGTGCACGGGTTCGAGGGTTGACCGATTCACCGGCCGGCGGACCGCCGGCCCACTACGGAGGGTGATCTGATGCGGTACTTGGCTCTGGTCCTCTTGTCCGCGGGCTGGGCCCTGTGCGGGGCGGCGGTCGAGGCCGCCCGGCCCCGGCCGGTCCACGACGACCCGGCGTTCCGCGAACTGGCCGCGCAGAACCGCGAGCTGCGGCTCCAACTCGACCAACTGCGGCGCGAGGCGATGCGCGCCCCGGTCGAGCGGCCGGGAGTCGTGCCGGCCGGCGGCGCGGACCTGATCCCGCAACAGAAGTTGCCGACCCAGCCGAAGGAGTAGTGATGCCTGTTGCCATCGAGGACGTCGGGGCCTGGTGGGTCGAGCGCGGCGTCGGCCACGTCGTCAAGTGGACCGAGGGGCCACACGGCTTCACCGCGACCCTATGCGGGACGATGATCGCCGGCGTGGCGATTACGTGCGACCGGCCGGAGCGGGTCTGCGCGGAGTGCCGGCGGCGGCTCGCAGGGGCCACGCCGATCCCGAAGGCCCCGGAGGGATCCCGGCCCGTGGGCCGGTGAGTTGGTTGTGTTGACGTGTCGAAGTGTTTCACCAAAGGAGGTGCCCGGCGGGGCTGTGGAAGGCAAACCGCCGGGCACCTCGGAGGACTCAGACATGGACAGTATCGGCTATCGGGCGTCCCGCGTCCACACCGTTCGCGTGGTCGCGCCGGACGGCACGGTTTACGACGTCACCCCGTCCGGCTTCTGCGGGCTGCGCCGGGCACTGCGGGCCGCGCACGCGCTGGTCGGGTGGCTCGCCGTGGACGAGTGGGAGTCGGCCTCGGTGTTCGTGCCGGAGGGCGTGCGGGCCGTGCGCGACGAGTTGCGCGAGACGCTCGGCGACGGGTTCGACTTTGCGCGGTGTCGGGTCGAGGTCGCGACCCCCGCCCCGGCCGGCCCGCACGCGCCGAACGGGTACGCGGTGGCGGCGGACTACAAGGTCGGGGAGCGGGTGCCGGAGCTGCTGCGGCAGATGCGGGTCGAGTGCGCGGAGGCGGGCTGGCGGGACGAGGGGCTGGCCCCGGGGCCGCACGTTCGGCTGGCGCGGGTCGAGTGAGCCACGAGCGGCGTTTCGGGCGGCCCGCGCGACCCCAACCGCGCGGTGCCCGCTGGGCGCCACCTTTAGCCGCTGCCCCGTAGCGGGTGGGAACGGGGGCGGGCCGCCGGCCGAACACCGGCGGCCCGTTTGCGTTTGAGCGGAACAACTCACACGGCGGCGGCGACCTTTCGGGCC
>SXHE01000856.1 GCA_005773755.1 Planctomycetia bacterium | reverse complement strand
GATAGTGGCGCTTTCCCACCAGTTGGCTGACACCGGCCGTTCGCTCTCACCGGCCGGCTGACACCGGCCGGCTGACACCGGCCGGTCGCCTACGCCTTAGCGTGCTTGGTTTCGGGCACTTCGGGCGAGTCCACCTCGAACCAGGCCTCGTCGAACTTGATCCGCTGCGGGTTCTTGCGGTTCATCGCCATGTTCGCGGTGAGCGCGAGGATGGCGTCGGCCATTGCCACCTCGCCGTGGCACCGCGGGATGATGTTCGCGTGCTTCAACTTGCCCTGCTCGTCCTTCTCGTAGCTCACGTGCTGCTTCATCTCTTGCCACTTGCGCAGGCAGAACGCGAAGTGTTCCATCTCGGTGCGGTAGCCACGAACGGCACTGTCCCAGGCCGGGGCCGTGCTCGACTTGCTCAGTTGCGCACCGCCCCCGCCGCCCCAGGTGCTGGTCGCTTCCATCGCCGGCTTGCCGCCGCCCGCCCCAGTCACGGTCACGCGGGTGTCGCGCCCGCCGCTGGCCGCCTTGCCCGGTTCCGCTTCCTTGAACAGGTACACGTCTTTTTCCTCTTCGATCACCATCGTGCCGCGGCTGCCCATCACGCACTCGCCGTACTTCTCGAAGCTGTTCGTGTTGAACGACGTGTACGTCACGACGACGATGTCGTCCTCGTTCTGCTTGACCGGCTTGCCGCCTTGCAAGACGAGGTGCCCGCTTGTGTCGCGCTTGTAGTAGGTCTTGCCGGGGAACTCGTAGGTGACGAACACGCCGTCGTCGCTCTGGCGGTCGTTCTTGCCGGGGCCGTAGAAGAACTTGCCGCCGACGCCCTGCACCGAGATCGGGTGGACGTGGCCCAGGATGATGGAGGCCGCGTCGAGTTGGTGGCTGCCGAGTTCGGCCATCAGCCCGCCGCCGGTCTCGTTGTACAGCCGCCACCGTACGAGTTCAGTGACGCTCTTGTAGTCCTTCGGCATCAGGGTCGGGTTCTTCAGGAACGGCTCCGCGTCCTTCGCCGGCACGGGCTTGCACCAGCCGTCGCGCAGGGCCGGTAGGTCGAACGGCTTGCCGTCGATGTCGTTACCGGTGGCGAAGCCCGCGCGGTCCGCGGCACTGGCGCTGAACGGCCACGAGTTGTTCCGGTGCCACAGCGCCCGGATGTGCTTGATGTCGCCCAGGATGCCGGTGTTCAGCACCTCCAACGCCTGTGCGTAAAGCGTGCTGTAGTGCCGTTGGTGCCCGACGGAGAGCAGCACCGGGTTGCCGTCGCGGTCCTTGTACTTGCCGGTTTTGCTGGCGAACTGGGTCATGTCCTTGCACTTGCCGATGGTGCGGGCCATCAGCTTTTCGCACAGGACGTGCAGCCCGGCCTTCATGCACTCGATGGCGATGGCGTCGTGCGTGATGAGCGGGGTCGCGATGATGACCGCTTCGATGCCGAGCTTCTTTGCCTCCCCCAACAGCGCGTCCACGGTCTCGAACTGCTTGATCTTCTTGGCGCTGTCCTTGCCGTAGATGCCGTTCAGCCCCTTGCGCGGACCCTGCGGCTCGCCCTTGTAGATGCGTTCGAGGTTGGTCGGCCGGATGTCGCACACGGCGACGATCTCGTTGAACTCCGGGTTGTGATCACCGACCAGCACACCGCCCTCGTCGCCGCAGCCGATGAGCGCGGTGCGGACGGCCTTGTTGCCCTTCCACTCGTGGTAGCCGAAGTACACGGCGGCCGACACCGGCACGACCGCGCCCGCGGCCAGACCCGCCTTGAGGAAGTCGCGGCGGTCCCGCTTGGTCGGGTCGGGAGGGCCGCCGGTCGCCATCGTGTTCATCTGGTCGCCGCGCGCCAGGTCGCCCGCGGCTTGCTCGAAGTTCGCTTTGCCGGTCGATTTCTGTTCGGGCGTCAGGTCGAGAGCCATGATCGTTAGCTCCAGGGGGAGGGTGAATGTTCGTTTAACCTGTACGGCGCGCTCGCCTGCGGCTTGCGGCTAACACTGAGGCGAATCAGGCTTGTGCTTCCAGAAGGGTCGAAGCACCAGGGCGTCCAGGCCCAGCCAGCGACCGGTCGGGTAGCAGGCGAGCGCGAGTAGCGCGATGGCCTCGATCACGTTCTTGTTGACGAACACCGGGTTGCCCTCGGTGTTGGGCGGGAGCGGATACCACGGGAACGCCGGGTGGGTCAGGTACGTCGTGGCGAGGAACCCGGCGGCCAGCACGCACACGACCCGCGTGAACAGCCCGCCCATCAGGAACGCGCCGACGATCACGAGGAACCACATGGTGATGCGGTCGAGCAACTGGCCGCGCGAGCTGATCGGATCGATCTCGACGGCCTTGCCCCCGTTCAGTTCCTTCTTGAGTTCTGCGATGAAGGCGTCGGCGTCGCGGGCTAGTTCGGCTTCCGCTGCGATGGCGGCCATCCGGAACTCCGCGACGCGCTTCGAGTCGGTGCCGGTCCCGTTGCCCAGGTCGTTCGACTGTCGGGTTGCGACCTCTTGTGCGAGCAACTGCACCCACTTGAGGTGTTCGATCCGCTGCGGGCCGGTCAGCAGCACGTCGCCGCTGACGAACTTCACTTGCGCCCCGCGGGCGTCCAAGCCGTACACCCAGCGGGCGTACGCGGCCTTCGCCTCGACGATCCGCTGCGCGGCCTCGGTCTTGAACTTCACGCCCTTCGCCTTCGAATCGACCCGTTTCTTGTCCGCGTCGGCCCTCGCCTTCGCCTTCGCGGCCTCTTTGTCCTTTGTGATCGCCGCGACGTCCGTGGCGGTCCAGCGCGGGATGCCGTCCTTCGGAACTTCCTTCGTCGCGTGAATGCGAGCGTGCTTCAGCGCGTTCGCCTCGGCCTCGTCCGCGGCCTTGAGTGCCTTGTCCTCCGCGTCCTTGATCGCCTTCGGGTCGGTCGTGGAGACTTCGAGCTGAATCGCATCCTCGGTCTTCGTCAGCATGTCGTTGGCGTCGATCAGCTCCGCGACTGCCGCCGGGCACTGGGCGGCCTGGAACGTGTCCCGCTTCGCGCGGGCCTCGTCCCGCTCCGTGATGGCCTTCGCACGCACCACGTCCTTCTCGGCGGGCGTTTTCGCCGCGTTGAGGGCCGTCGCTTCCGTGGCGTCGATGGCCTTGAGTTCGTTTTCGAACTCGGCCGATTTGCCGGCGAACTCGGCCAGACTCATCGCGTCCGGTGCCTTCACCTTCTTCGCGATCTCCTTCGCCGGGTCGGAGAACTCGCGGCGCATCCTCGGACCGAGCGGCCCCGGCGCGGCACGGAAGTACGGCTCGCTGCTGAACGGCTTGCTCGTCTCCGTCGGGCCGGTGTAATACGACTGGACCTTGTTCAGCCCTTCAAAGAGGAAGTGCCAGCCGATCGCGAGGCGCAGCGCGAGCAGGAAGAACACGCGCGGCGACCACTTGTTCGTCGCGGTGGCGACGATCAGCGCGATCACGGTTCCGGCGAGGCCCGCGTACAGCACGGCGAGCGGGATCGGCAGGTGGCTCATGGAGAGTACGCTTCGCGGGCGAGGTTGAAACTGAAGAGACCTAACCCCCCAACCCCCTTCCCTAAGAGGGAAGGGGGAGCAGAGGTTTCTTCTCTTCCTCCCCCTTCCCTCTTAGGGACGGGGGGTGGGGGGTTAGGTTCTTCTCTCAGCACCACGGCCCCCAGCGCCGGGCGCAGGCGGGTCAGGCGCTCCGCGCCTTCGGCCCCCAACACGAACGCGGCGGTGGACATCGCGTCGGCTTCCGCGGCGGTCGGGGCGAGCACACTGGCGCTGGCCGTGCCCGCCGCCGGCCAGCCGGTGCGCGGGTCGAGCAGGTGGCCGAGTTTCCGACCATTGTAGTTGAAGAACTGAAAGGTGGCCGCAGAAGTGCCAAGCCCCGTATCGCGCAACCGAACCGTGCCGAGCGAGGCGTCGGGGGCGTGCGGGTGCTTCAACCGTACCGGCCAGCCGCGCGCGTCGCCGGGTGGCGCGCCGATGGCGCGGGCGCTGCTGCCGCCACCGTGCAACAGCGCCGACCGCACGCCCCACTTCGTGCGAAGCAGTTCCGCGGCGCGGTCGAGTGCGTAGCCCTTGCCCACCGCGCCGAGATTCAGCTCCAGACCCGCGACGCGGAACTTGACCGCGTGCCGCGCTTCGTCCAGCACGATGTGCCGGAAGCCGGACGCGCGCATCGCTTCCACAAGCTCCTGTGCGGGCGGAACGGCCCCGTCGCGGCGGTAGAATCCCCACGCTTTTGTGAGCGCGCCGGTCGCGATGTCGAACGCACCGCCGGTCTCGCGCGTCCAGACTGCGCACCGCGCGAACAGCTCGAACAGGCGCGGCTCGAGTTCCACGAAGCCGGTCGCGGCGGTCGCGTTCAATCGCGACACTTCGGAGTACTCGCGGTAGACGGTCATCTGGTCTTCGAGTTCGTCGATCAGGTCGAGCGCGTCGGTGCCGGCGGCAACGGGGTCGGGGTGGGTGCCGGCGGGGAAGGCGATCTCGAACGTGGTCGCCATCGCGCGACGCGAAATGCGCACGAGCGAGAACTCGCTCGGCGCGTCCGGTTCATCAGAGAGAAGGAAATCGAGAAGCATGGGGATGGGGAGACGAACCCGCCCACGAGAGCGGCGGGTGATCGCTTGCGGTCCGCTGCGCCTAGCGCGTTCCCTTCCGTCAGACCTCGTTCATCTGGTCGTGGATCATCGGGTCGAGGTGCTTGGTGTTGCGCTCGACGGCGAGGACGATAGTGCGCTCTTCCACGCCGTCGGCGCTGGCGGCCACGGCGGGGATGATCTGCCGGCTGTCCGGCAGGTTGAACGTCATGCGGAACGTGCCGTCCGGGTTCAGCTTGATCGGATCGTTGTTCAGCGTCAGGTGCGCGGACGGGTCGGTGCGGCCGAACACGATAAGCTTCGCGTCGATCTCGAAGTAGAACTTCTTGACGCTGCCCGGCGGGACCGCGCCGGTGCCGAACGCGGTCTCTTTGGGCGGGCCGAGTGTGCGGCCGGTGCGCTCTTCGAGGAACTCGCGCAGCTCCGGGGTGCCGGCGGACTCGAACCCGGTGGACATGGCGAGGATGCGCTCGGCCTTCCACTTGGCGTCGTTGTCGTCCCAGCCGCTGTCCGGGGTCTCGGACACCTCGGCCCCGGCCTTCGGTGGGGTCACGACGTTCGACCGGGCCAGGACGTAAAAGTCGCCGCGGCGCGAGACGTAGCCGATGTCGGCCCGGTAAGTGCGCGGCGGCTGGGGCACGTCGATGTACCAGTTCTGCCCGGCACCCTGGAGGACGATGTCCTTGACCGGCGTTTCGGAGGTACTGGTGGTGTCGAGGCTGGTCACATCGAATAGGCGGATGATGAGTCGGGCACCGTGCCAGTCCTGCCGGAGCGCGGCTTCGGCCCGCGACACGGAGTGCGGCGACAGTTCCCAGTAGGCATTCAGCCAGTACGGGTTCGAGACGGCGAGAAGGATTCGGTCCTTCGTGATCGGCGCGGACACGCGTGCCGTCGGTGCGTCGCGCTGAGGCTCGCGCGGCTGCGTCAGCGACTTCGTAACCGGCGGTTTGGTCGCAACGGTAGTCGTCGGCTTTGGTGGAACGAACGACTTCGCGACGGGCTTCGAGGGCACGACCGCGACGACGGGCTTGTGCGAACCGTTCGTGATCGGTCTGAGCGCCGGAGCGGTCGGCTTCGTGGCGACGACGGGTTTCGGCGCGGGTGCGGTCGGGACCGGCTTCACGGGAGCCTTCGGCGCGACTTTCACGACGGGCTTAGGTGCGGCCTTGTGCGTGGACGTGATTGCCGGCTTCGCGGGCAGGCGCGGCGCGACGGGTTTGGCCTTCGCGACCTTCTTGACGACCGCGGGCTTCTTCGCGGGCTTGGTCGTCTTGGCCGCGGACTTGGCCGGCTTCGCTTTCGCAACGGGCTTGGAAAGCACTTTCATAAGCGCGCTCTTGTCCAGCGTGGCCCAGTCGCGAACGCCGCGACTCTTGGCCATGTTCGCCAGTTCCGTCTTGGACCGGTCGCTCAGCGACCCAACGGTTTTCATCGGCAGGCCACTCCCCGCGCAAGTTGCGACGGCTGTGGGACGGACGTAATGACTTCCGTGCCGGATCGTTCCGGTCCGGGGTCCGTCCCGGCGTGGACAAGCAACCCGGCCTCTATTCTAAGGGCGGGAATGTCTGAACAGCGCGACTCCGTTTCGCGGGAGCGAAACGGGTGCGATCCAACCGGTGTGCCGTCCAGGGCAAAGAGCGGGACCACGACGAATCGTGATACCCGAAGAGAGCAGGTTGGTGGTGGGCGCTTGATCGAGAGAGTTCAAACTCCCATCTGGTCGTTCATCTTAGAGAAACAGCGGCGGGCCTGTCAATGTGATTTGGTCGCCGGAACTGGTTTCTGGGAAAGGTTTTGCTCAGTCCGAGTCAGAGTGTGAAGGTACGGTGCGCCCGCAAATTGGGCACGATCCGCGCAACCCGCGACTGCGTCCAATCGCGCGTACTGGAATCGCGCTGGGCCCAACGCCGTCGGGTCTGTGGAATTAGCTCGTTTCTCTGTACATTGCCGCTGAGGGCAGTCCTTGTGAACTTT
>SXHE01000855.1 GCA_005773755.1 Planctomycetia bacterium | reverse complement strand
GGTGCGGGCACGCGCGGGTCGCCCGGCGGCGCGGGCGGGATCACCGGCGGGCCCGGCGGCGCAGCGGGTGGTGCGACGGGGGGCGCGATCGGCGGCTGTGCGGCTACGACCACGACAACGAGCAGGACAACGATACCCGATGCGAATACGGCGCGCCGCATAGCAAGCCCTCCCTGGCTGCGAATGAGCGCGCACTGTAAACGAAGTTGTTCGGGTCGTGCAATGCGAAAGCCGCTCGCGGCTTCGCAAGAAGCGGCAAGCGGCTCGAGGTGTGTCAGTCGTCGGCTCAAACGGTCGGCGCGGGGGCCGGCTTCGGCGCTTCGGCGGGCGTGGCTTCGCCGGCCTTGAGGATGTGCGTGACCTTCACCCGCACGTAGGGCTGGGTGTGGCCCTTGAGCCGGCGGTAGTTCTTGCGGCGGCGGAACTTCTGGGTCATGGTCTTGGTGCGGGGGAAGTCCACGACCTCCGCGAGCACCCGCGCGCCGGTCACGAGCGGCTGCCCGATGACCGCGTCGGCCCCGTCGCCCAGCAGCAGCACCTTGCCCAATTCCAACCGCTGCCCGGCTTCCGCGGTGCGGAAGTCGAGCGTGAGCAGCGCGCCGGCTTCGGCGCGGTATTGGCGGCTTCCGTCTTCGATGATCGCGTACATGGCTCGATCCTGACAGTTTCGTGACGCACAAACGAGACTGGCATGATAGGGGGCGTGTGACCGCGCGACCACTGGCGATGGGGGAATCTCACTTCCTCTGCATCGCCTTGCCGTAGGCTTCGAGCTGCTTGAAGTCCGCGCGCCAGGTCGTGTACATGAAGCCGGTCACGCCGGGGACGCCCTTCGCGGCGGTGTCCCACGCGGTAAAACCCTGCAAGCCGGGCGCGTCGTAGAACCCGGCGATTACCTGCTTGTGCCCGCGGTCCGCGAAGAACTTCAGGCTCTCCGCTTTGCCCTGGTTCCAGTTCGCGATCATCACGTCTTTCGGCACGCCCTCCCACGAACCCTTCCACGAACCGTTGACGAGGTAGAACTTGTCCACCGCGTTGTGGTGCGGGTCGAACATGTCCGACCACACGGCGATGCGCGCCTTCGGGCTGGCAGCGCGGACGATCTCCGTGCAGCGTTTCACGTTGGCCGCGAGCCGTTCGCCCGGCGTCAGCTTCGACGCTTCGGCCTCGGCGCACCAACCGGTTACGCGAATCTCGTCGTGCGACAGGAACCACGTCTTCGGCGCGAACAGCTTGTTCACCCGCGCGACCTGATCGGTCAGGATCTCGAACACCTTCGGGTCCGACAGGCTGCACGCGACCTGCGAGCCGTAGATGACGACGGGGTGATACCAGCTCACGCGGAGCTTGTCGCCGTTCTTGATGCGCGAGTTCGCGGTCAGCTTGATCTGCGCCCCCGCGTGGCCGAAGCCGAACTCGCCGGCGTAGGGCACCTGGCCCAACTTCGCGTCCTTCACCGGCTCGAAGTCCTTGCCCTCTTCGTAAACGGTCGCGCCGTCCGCGCTCGCCACCACCAGCGGGCACGCCTTGCGGCGCAGCACGTTCACGAGGCTCATCTCTTCGAGTTTGAAGTCGTCCAGCCACAGCGTGCCCTTCAACCCGCCCCACACGCCGAGGAAGAGCGTCACGTCGGTGTTGTCGAGCGTGTTGAACACCACCTCGAACTCGGTCCAGTCCTGATCGGCCTTCGCGTGGGCGTTGTGGAACGTGAGCAGGCGGCCGTTCGCAGACATCGCGAGGAACCGGAAGTCGCCGTTCGGCTTGAACGCTTTCGTCTTGGCCTTCGCCGACAGCCGGTAGCACGCCCACGGGCGCAGCGTCGTCTTCAGCGAAACGCGACAGTTCTTGTCGGTGTCCTGCATCCGTAGGGATTGCTTGCCGCTGGCGAACACTTCGCGGTCCGCAAAGGTCGCGGTGCCGATCGAGTCCTGATAGCCGAAGCCGGCGAACTTGTTGTTGGTCGCGTCCTCGAACCCGCCGTTGCGGAGCGGGGCGATGGGTTCCGGCACCGCGACGCCGTTCTTCACCATGAAGGGCGCATCCTTGACCGGCACGCCCTCGGCGAGGTTGGGGTCGTGCGCGAGGATGCCGGAACTGTAGCCGAACCCGGCGAGCGCCGGGACGATCTCGATGTTCGCGGCGGCAGCGGCCTTCTTCACCTTCTCGGCGTTGGTGAAGTAGTGCTTGGGCACGCGCTCCAGAATGTTGAGCTTGTAGTCGGCGAGGACGATGCCGGTGTACCCGGCCTTCGCCGCGCGGCCGATGAGCGCGACCAGATCGTCCGCGCTCTTCTCGACCTGCAAGTTGGTCTGCGTGTAGAGCCACCGATCCTGATACACCGGCGGATCAGCGGCCCGCGAAATGGAGGGGACGAGAAGGACAACGGCCGCGAGGAGAGTGGCGCGCATTGGGGATGCCATGCGGTCACGCACGGCCCTACTTCTTGTCCTTGGGGAGCGGTTCGGGGTTCGTTTTATAGCGCTCGACCCCGTAGTGCTTCGCGAACCAGTCGATGGCCTGCGGCGAACCTTTCAGCAGGAATTTACCCGACCGCGCGTAATCCGGCTGCCGCAAGATGCGCAGTTGAACGAAGTACAACTTGGCCTTGTCGACGGAATCGCAGTCGATGATGTGGAACTCGAACTGTGCGAACTTAGGCTTGGTGACGATATTGCACATTCGGCACCAGATCAGATTGACATTAAGTGGGAACTTGCCGTTATCGTCCCACGGTTCCCACTCCCTTCCACGGAGTGGTGGGATGGCTTTAACTCCCAAGTTTTCGTTCGGGATGCTGCCGACTTCCGTCGTCGCGGCCCAGATATGCTCCGCGGCCAAATGCTTCCCTTGGGACGTGATCGTGGGGGGATCAGCCCCACATGCAATACCAGCACGAAGTGGCACAATGCGAGCATGGCGCTACCCCCGATAGGTGGTGACGATGGAACATTTAGAGGCAGTGCGATTTCGTGCCAACTATGCGGGTTGGATGTATTTCAGTTGCACCTCGTCTAAACTCATTGGCTTAATCAACGCTTCCCATCCAGGGGGATAGGCCGCGCCGTTGATCTGGCCGTTGGTGATTTTTCCGGTCGTACTGCCCATACCGTTGGTGGTCTTGACGAGCGTGTATGTAATCGAGTTTGCTGGCAGATTGGTGATCTTGGCGTTCACCGTGGCACCGGTTCCGGCTGGACCGCCGGCCCCGGTAAACGTCTTGCACGTCCACAACACCGGGCTGTTCGCCGCGCCACTGAACTCTGTGTCGAAGCGGGCGTTGTAGAGTGTAATGTTGCTGTCACTTGAGATGGAGCCTGCACCATCGAAGATCGAGACCCGCCCGCCGGTGTAGACGACACCATTCAACGTGAGGACCGTATTAAACTGAGGATTCATCGCGAGGATGTTTCCGATCTGTTGGGCGAAGTGCAGCCCCCACTCCGTGGTCAACGACGGGGACCGGCCGCCGAGCACCACTTGCGCGCCGCGCGCGGTGCTCGATTGTGCGACGATGCTGGCAGCGGGGAAGTTCGGATTGTTGGTGGGCAACTGCCCTGTGGCCCAGACCGTTCCGAAATCCTGCACCCACAAGTCGCCGCCGTTTAACAACAGTTGATAGACGTCGAGCAACCCGCCCTTCACGGCGGTAGCCCCGCTCACGTTTACGCGCCCGGCCGTAGTTGCGTCGCTATCGACCGACAGTCCGAGTTCGGCATGATACGCGGCCGAACCGTCCGCGTTGCCCTTGATCGTGATGCTTCCTTTTGGTGTGACTTCGACCGGTCCTGTCGCTCGCACGACGTTCCCGTCGACTTTGCCAGGAACTTCCATTTTGAAGTCGATCTTCACTGGCTGAACCGGGGCCGCGATGGTCTGCGTCGTCACGTCATACAGTTCCACAACGCCGGGACTGCCGATGATACCGAACACCAGCGGCGCGCCGAGGATGTTGAAGGTGGCGTTGTGAATCACCGAGAGCGGCACGGCCAAGCCGCGAATCTCTAGCCCGTTGTCGAGTTGGATCGTGTTGCCCCAGCCCGACGGAACCTGAAGGCTATCGATGGCTGTCAGGCCGGGTGTGAACTGCATCGGCGCGGTGTTGGGATCGACCTGCACCGCACGCTGCCATCGTTTGGTGGCGGCGTGAGCGGTGTCATGCCGTTCACGAGCCAGTTCGCGGGGTTGTCGGTCGATTGCATCACCGGCCCTTGCGCGACCCACACCCAGACGTTCATACCGAACTCTTCGGGCATAGCGAACTCCTCGCGCGTCAAGCAGCCGAGCAAGCAATTGTCAGAATCATAGACGTGGCGACAAAGCGTGTCAACGGCGTAGCTCTCACATTTTCGGCGTCCAGCTAGTTGGGGGGCTTGCTCTGCCGCTACTTCTTCGCGGTGCAGGGCTTCGCCATGACCGCGATGATGAGCTGGTCGCCGGCCTTCGTCTTGTGCGGCGTCACGACGGGGAAGAACTTGTCGCAGGTGCAGGCGTAGCTCACCGCGTCCATGCCGGGCGGCGACAGCGTCAGGGTGATGCGGCCGTTCTCGTCCTTCGCCTGATTGACCTGCACCTTCAGCACCTGCTTGTCGGTCAGGTTGATGGTCGCGGAGTCGCCGACGGGGATCGACTTGCACTCGGTCGCCACCAGCTTGAACCCGGTCAGCTTCGGGTCGCGCTTCTGCACTTCCTTGGCCAGTTCCTTCAACTTCGGATCGACGACGGCGTGCTTGTCCGACGCCAGGACGATCACGACGGTCACGCTGACCGGCTTCTCGTCGGCCTTGCACGGGGCCGCGAACAGGAACGTGGCGAGAACCAGAGAGGACATGAGTCACCGGGGCTTGGCGGCGAAGATCATGGGAACACCACCCGGCGCGAGCGTGACGAGCGGCCACGTCGCGTTCGGGTCGTCGAGTTCGACATCGTCGGCTGATGCGAGCGCGAGCGTCAGCGGCGGCGCGCCGACCGGGAGCCAGCCGTCGCCGGGGACGCGGTGCAGTACCACATCGTCGGACGCGGCCATCGGCAGCGCGTCGGCTTCCGCCGGCTCGACGTACGGCGCGGGCTTGGCGACTTCCGGCGCGTGCGGTACGGGTCGGTTCAGCGAAGCGGCGATGCCCGCGACCAGCGCGGCAGCGGCGGCGAAGGTCGCGACGACCGCGCGCCAGGACCGGCGCGGCGCGCGCGCCGGTTCGTTCAGCCGGGCGTGAATGCGACCCCGCACGGCGTCCCACTGCGCGGCGCT
>SXHE01000089.1 GCA_005773755.1 Planctomycetia bacterium | reverse complement strand
GTGTCACTTGAAGAGTTGGCGGATCGGTTCGGCTTCGACCAGGCGCACGGGCCGGTCGCCGGGGCCGGGCATCGTGGTGGCGTCGAGGTCGATGCCCATGCCCTTGTACAGTGACGCGAGCATCTGCGGCGGTTCGATCGGCGAATCGACCGGCCGCGAGCAAATCTTGTCGGTCGCGCCGATCACCTGCCCGCCCTTGAAGCTGCCGCCGGCGAAGAAGTTGGTCCAGGCGTTCGGGTAGTGGTCGCGCCCGCTGCGGCCGTTGAGCCGCGGGGTGCGGCCGAACTCGCTGAACACCGCGACCACAGTTTCTTCGAGCAGGCCGCGGTCCGCGAGGTCGCCGACCAGCGCGCTGAACGCCCAGTCGAATTGCGGGCACAGCATCCGCTCGTAGTCGGCGTAGGTGTTGTTCAGCCCGCCGCCGTCGGCGTGCATGTCCCAGCACGAGAGGCCGAACACGGTGTCGAAGTGGTTCACCGTGACGAACCGGACACCCGCTTCAACCAGCCGCCGGGCCATCAGGCACGATTGGCCGAAGGTGTTGCGGCCGTAGCGGTCGCGGGTGGTGCCCTTCTCGTCGTCCAGGTTGAACGCGCGCTTGGCTTCGGGCGAAGTCAGTAGCCGGAACGCCCGCTGGTACGCGGCGTCGTGCTCACCGACGGCCCGCCCCTCGGTGTGCTTTTGCAACTCATCGACCTGTTCGAGGAGCCGCTTGCGGGCGTCGAGGCGCGAGGCTGATTCGCCCTTCGGCAGTTCGATGTCGCCCACTTTGAAGTCGGGCTTCGCGGGGTCGGCGTTGAGGAAGAACGGCTCGTGCGCGCTGCCCAGGTGGGCCGCGGTCTGGCCGTGCAGCGGCCCGGCCCCGGTGTTCCCGATCGGGCCGGGCAGGATCACGTTGGCCGGCAGGTCGCCACGCGCCCCGAACACGCGCGAGATCACGCTGCCCAGGTGCGGCTTCATGCTGTCGGCGTTGAAGTCGTGCCCGGTCATCATCCAGCGCTGGCCGTTCTCGTGCGACGCCCCGGTCTTGTGGTGCAGGCTGCGCACCAGCGCGACCTTGTCCATCATCCGGGCCATCATCGGGAAGTGTTCGCAAATCTGGATGCCGTTCACGTTGGTCTTGATCGGCTTGAACTTGCCGCGCACTTCCGCGGGCGCGTCGGGCTTCATGTCCCACGTGTCGAGCGAGGCCGGTGAGCCGACGAGGAACAGCGTGATGCAGTTCTTGATCTTGGCCTTCGTCGCGTCGGCCGCGCCCGCCTGTTGGAAGCGGAAGAACGTGGGCAGCGCCAGCGCGCCGGCCCCGGCCGCGCCGACCGTCAGGAAGCTGCGCCGCGACAGCCCGTCACAGAGCGAAACCTTCTCGTTGCCGATGTTCAGCATGGGTCGGCTCCAGGCGAACCCCGCCCGTAAGGGCGGGGGTGTGGTCGGGGAGAGAGGTCAGATCGTGTACGACACGACGTTGGAAATCTCGACGAACTTGCTCGCCGTGTACTCGCCCTGCGCGTCTTTCGCGTAGTTGACGTACTTGAACATCTCCAGCGCGATTTCGTACTTGCCGGGTGTCTTGTCGGGGTGCTCGTAGGTGACGTCGGCGCGGGCCGGCGGGTTGGCGACCACCTTGCCGTCGCGCTTGACGACCCAGCGCAGTTGCAGGCCCCAATCGTTGGCGACTTCGCCGCGCGTGACCGCGCGCCCGCGGAGGCGCAGCTCGGCTTTGGGGGTGCCGTCGAACTTCTGTTCCATGACTCAGGCTCCGAACCCGTCGGGTGGGAAGACGGTGGGAGGAAACAGCGGAGTATTGGCGGGCGGCTCGCGAGCGAACCGTAAAACTGAGACTACCGCCGCGCCGACCGCGGTGCAAGCGAAACTCCCACTACATTCGAGTGTGGGTGATTGGTGAACGCTTGTCAAGTAAATCGGTCGGATTATTTTGGAACGGGGCCGAAGATGACGAACGCGCGAATCGCGACCGTGCCGCCGGTGTCGGAAGAAGCCGCGACCGGGAAGGTCGCCGCGGTATTCGCCGACATCAGGGCGACGAAGAACATTCCCTTTGTGCCGAACCTGTGGCGGGTGCTCGCCACCAACCCGGACCACCTGGAACTGGTGTGGTCGCGGTTGAAGGCGATCATGCACCCGGAGGCGTGCGGTCGGGCGTCGAAGCTCGACCCGCTCACGCGCGAGATCATCGCGCTCGCCGTGAGCGCCACCAACGGCTGCGCGTACTGCGTGAACTCGCACACGGCCGCCGTGCGCAAGCTCGGCCTCGACCTCGAAGCGCTCGGCGAGGTGATGGCCGTGATCGGGCTGTTCAACAGCACCAACGCCCTGGCCGACGGCTACCAGATCGAACCAGACATTCTGCCGCCGCTCGAATGAGCTATCATGTCGTCATGAACCGCGTGTGCGTCGTCGCCATTGTGCTGTGTGGGTGTGCGGGCAAACCCTTGCCGCCGGACGCGGTGCGCGTCCGAGGCAACTGGGTGGTGATGGATTTCCAATCGCCCGGCGCGAAGGAGGACCGGAGCCAGCGGCGCAAGCACGCCGTCGTTTCGGAAGGGACGTGGGCGCAGCAGTTCCAGGGCGACCTGTTCGTGGACTTCGAGTACGCGCTCGACGTGAGCAAATCGCCCAAGCACATCGACCTGACGTACACCGACCCGCGGGGCCAGCGGCTGACCGTTCGCGGCATCTATGAGCTGACGAACGACGAAATGGGCGACCGCCTGCGGGTCTGCCTCGGCTCGCCCCCGGTGCGCGAAAAGGACGGCAAACCGGAGTACGTCGAGAGCGTGCGCCCGACCGCCTTCGAGCCGACCGCCGGCGCGCTGATTAGCTACCGGCGCAAGACGGAGTGAGGGGAGTAGCCATGCGCAAGAACAAGTACCTCCGCCGTGGCCTACTCGTGGCGGGCGTGCTGCTCGTTCCGCTCATGTTCGCGTTCAGTTGGTGGTACTGCACGGGTTACTACCCGAGGAAGAATACAGTCATCGGGCCGGTACACGCCTTCACACTCGATCCGGTTCCCGCATTTCTGAGCGATACACTCGCGGTCGAGAAAGCGACCGAGGCGATCGCCCGCGACGGGCACGATCCAACGCAATGGCACCCACGCGAAAATCGAAGAGGCACGGCCCCCGACGGCACGCGCGACGTGTACTTCCACCGAAACGGTGAGTACCACGATCTCGGTGAGATTGAGTTCGTGCAACGGAACGGCGACTCTCTGCCCCGCATCTCTGTGGCCGTTGAGTTGTCCGGCAACCAAGTGCGGTGCCGGGTGTCGTACATGAAGTACGCTCCGTAGCGCAGGATCAAGTTGGACTGAGTGCTAACGCCGTTCGATGGCGTAATCTGGCGAAGCTGGTGGTTTCGGCCTTTCGCGCGTTCGGGCAATTTCTGCCGACTGTATCAACCTTTCCATTTGAACTGCCGACAACAGATGTAGGGGACACCCGGCGTGGGGGCGTTGGAGGTCCGCGCGGTTCTCGCGCCCGCCGGCCTGGAGGCAGTCATGCGAAAGTTCGGGTTGTCGGCTGCGGCCGTGTTACTGTTCGCGGTGCCCGCGTGGGCGCAGTACCCGCCGCAGGTGCCGGACGGGTTTCCCGCGCCCGTGGGCTACCCGCTTCCCGGCTACCAACCGGGCATGTACGCGGGCGGTTTCGCGCCGCCGGACATGTTGCCGCCGGTCGGGATGCCACCGATGGGGATGCCGCCCGGTATGCCACCGATGGGTGGCCTGATGCCGCCCGGTGCGAACCCCGGCGCGGGCGGGTTCACGTTCGACCCGGGTAACGCCTGTGCCGATCCGTGCGCGCCCGGCGCGCCGCGCTACGTTCGCGCGTTCGTTCGCAGCGAGTCGTGGGTGCGCTTCGACTGGCTCAACTGGAACTTCCGCGACCAGCCGGTGCCCGCGCTGATCGGGACCGGGAACCCGACGATCCTGGCCGCGGGGGTGCCCGGCGGCGGCAACTTCTCGCCGCTCGTCGGCCCGAATCGCGACCTGGGCCGGTTCAACGGGATGCGCACCACCGTCGGTCAGTGGTTCGACGACGAGGGCGAACTCGGCGGCGAGATCAGCGGGTTCGTGTTCGCGCGGCGCGGCAGTGCCGACTTCTTCCAGGGCGCGGGGCGACCGCTCACGGTGCCGGTCATCAGCGCGGGTGGCGGGTTCGCGGCGTACAACTTCGCGTTCCCCGGCGCGTTCAACGGGGCGCTCGGCGTCCGCACCGCGTCACAGCTTTGGAGCGGGGAAGGGAGCTTGTTGCGCCGGCAACACGGCGACTGCAACTTGAGCATCGATACCTTCATCGGCCCGCGCTACATGCAGTTGAACGAGCGGCTCGATCTGCTCGGCCGCACCCAGGGCGCGGGCGGAGTCGCGACGTTCAACGGGGCCACCTTGCCGGCCGGCGTCGTGGTCAACACTAGCGACGCCTTCCGCGCGTGCAACGAGTTCATCGGCGGGCAGGTCGGCGCGCGGGGCGAGTACCACCACGACATGTTCACCGTGTCGTCGTTCGGCAAGTTCGGCCTGGGTGCCACGCTGCAAACGCTTCGCGTCGAAGGGAACACGGTCGCGTCAGGGTTCGGCATCAACCGCACGGCCCTCGGCGGCGTCCGCGCGCTGAGATCGAACATCGGCCGCAACACGAACACGGACTTCTCGATCATCGCCGAAACCGGCATCGAGGTCGGGATGCAGGTGACGAAGTTCATGTCGGTGCGGGTCGGGTACAACATGTTGTTCTGGTCGGACGTGCAGCGGCCCGGTAACGCCACCGACCCGGTCGTGGCGTTCTCGCAGGTGCCCATCGACCCGACGTTCAACCCGGCGGTCGCGGCCACGCGCCCGGCGACGCGGTTCCGCTCTTCGGACTTCCTCGCGCACGGCCTGGTCGTCGGCGTCGTGCTGGACTGGTGATCGAAGCTCACGATACAATTGGGCCGCGCGGCTGCGAACCGCGCGGCCCTTTTCGTTGGAGCTTCAGCATGTCCCTCCTCACGCGGCGCGAAGCGCTCGCCACACTGCCCGCGCTCGCCTGTGCATGTGCTCGTGCCGCCGATGCGGGGCCGATCCCGCTGGGGTTCAGTCTGTACGGGATGAAGTCCCTCTCGCTCGCCGACGCGCTGAAGGCGTGCCGCGACACCGGTTACGACGGGGTCGAGTTCGCACTCATGCCGGGCTACCCCGCGGAACCGAAGCTACTGGGCGCGGCCGACCGCAAGGCGCTGCGCGCGCGGCTCGCGCACCACAAGCTCGCCGTTCACGGGCTGATGGAGAACCTGCCCGAACCCGCGACCGACGCGGTTCACAAGGCGAACCTCGACCGCCTCAAGGCCGCCGCGGAACTGGGGCACGCGCTCGCTCCGGACACGCCGCCGCCAATTGAGAGCGTGCTGGGCGGCAAGCCGGCGGAGTGGGACAAGGTGAAAGACCGGCTCGCGGAGCGGCTCGGCGCGTGGGCCGAAGTGGGCCGGGGCGCGAAGACCGTGATCGCGGTGAAGCCACACGTCGGCAACGCACTGCACGCTCTCGACGGGGCGACGTGGCTGGTGAAGCAGGTCAACAGCGCGTGGCTGCGGCTCGCGTTCGACTACAGCCACTTCGAGTTGCGCGGGGTCAAGCTCGCGGACGCGGTCACGGCGCTCGTGCCGCTCGCGGCGTTCGTTCACGTCAAGGACGCGAAGGGCACGGCGGACAAGTTCGAGTTTCTGTTACCGGGCGCGGGTGCAACCGACTATTCTGCCTACGCAAAGCTGCTCGTCGGGGCAAAGTACGCCGGCCCGGTCGTGGTGGAAGTGAGCGGGATGGTGAGCGCGAAACCGGGCTACGACGCGGTCGCGGCGGCGCGGGAAAGTCGCGCCGCACTCGCAAAAGCATTCGCGCCACGCGCGAAGAACTGACGGAATCGCCGGGCATTCGCTTTTCGGCGATACCGGTGTTATGCTTGGACGGAACCAACCCCCGCCGCCACGGAGCGGTGATGTCCGAGCCTACCCAGCGCTGGCGACCCCAAGAGGGCACGGCCGCCTACCCGGTCGAGCGCGCGCCCGCTTCGACCCCAGCACCGCTCGACCCGCTCGCGCTCACGATGGTGAGCGACCGGGTTCCCGTTGCCACGCGCGGCCCGATCGTCGCCCCGGTCGGCTTCCCGGGGTACGAAATCCTCGGCGAGCTCGGGCGCGGCGGCATGGGCGTCGTCTACAAGGCGCGCCAGCGCAGCCTGAACCGGCTCGTCGCACTCAAGGTGATTCTGGGCGGCCCGCTCGCCAGCGACGAGGACAAGGCCCGGTTCCGGATCGAGGCCGAGGCCGCGGCCCGGCTCCACCACCCCAACATTGTGCAGGTGTACGACGTCGGCGAGCACGCCGGGTTCTCGTACATGGCCCTCGAACTGATCGAAGGGCAAACTCTCCGGCAGTGGCAGAACGGGCAGCCGGTGGAACCGCGACACGCGGCTCGGCTGATCTCGGCTCTGGCGCGGGCGATTCACCACGCACACGAGCAGGGCATCGTCCACCGCGACATGAAGCCGGCGAACGTGCTGCTCGCGCCGGTCACGACCGCACACCCGGACCTGGGCGCGGGGTCCGCGGCGATGCCGACCGCAACGAGCGCGATCGTCGCGCGCTCGATGTCGGGTTTTGGCGCGTCTCACGCGCCGCTTGCGTTCACCCCGAAGGTAACGGACTTCGGGCTGGCGAAGGCGCTGGAAAACGGCCAGGACCTGACCGTGACCGGGGTGGCGTGCGGAACCCCGAACTACATGGCCCCGGAGCAGGTGCGCGGCCTCGCGCTCAGCCCGGCCGTGGACGTGTACGGGTTGGGCGCGGTGCTGTACGAGTTGCTCGCCGGTCGCCCGCCGTTCGTCGGCACGGACGCGCCGGCGCTGATGAACCTGATCCTGAAGACGGAGCCGCCGGGCGTGCGCAAGTTCGCGCCCGCGGTGCCGCACGACCTCGCGGTGATCGTCGCCAAGTGCCTGGAGAAAGACCCCGCGCGCCGCTACCCCAGCGCGCGCGAAGCGGCCGACGACCTGGACCGGTTCCTCGCGGGCAAGCCGATCACCGCCCGCCCCATCGGAACGCCGGAGCGCGCCGTCCGGTGGGTGAAGCGGAACCCGATCCCGGCCGCGTTCCTGTTCCTCAGCACCATCGGCTGCGCGGTCACCGGAACCCTGGCCCTGGCCCTGGCGCGGTCCGGGTCGGAACAGCGGGCCGCGCGCGATTCCGCCGATGTCGCGCGCGAAGAGGCCGACCGGCAGCGGTTCGCGGCCGAGTCCGCCAGTGCCAAGCTCGCGGCGGCCCTGCAAGACGTGAGCGCGCAGAAGCAGACCGCGGAGCGCGAGAAGCAGGCCGCCGAAGCCGCCAGCGCCCGCGCGAAAGGCGAGGAGGCCCGCGCCACCAAGCAGCAACAAGCGGCGGAAGACGCGCGCACCCGCGCCGAGGACAACCTGCGCGTCGCCCGCGACGTGATCTGCCGGAGCATGCGCGAGCTGTCGAGGCACCCGCGGTTCGAGGACGACGACTTCCGCAACACCCGGACGATCTTCCTCGATCAGGTGCGCAAGTTCCGCGACACGGTCGCCGAGCACGCGCCCGAAACGCGGGAGTGGCTCGACGATCTCTCCGACGTGTCGCACTTCCTCGGGTTTTTGGAGTACGTGAACAAGAACCACGACCGGGCCGCGGAGGAATACAAGACCGCCGCCCGCGCGGCCGGGCGCTGGTCGGCGCTGGAGCCGACCAGCACCGAACCGCGCACGCGGCAGTCGTACTCACTGGTGAACGCGGGCAACGCGCTGGTCAACGCCCGCCGCTATGACGACGCCGCACAGACGTATCAGGACGCGGCGCGGCTGATCGATGGCGTGTTAGCGGACGTGCCCACCAACGAGGCGGTTCACCACCAAGCGAACGAGATCTACGGCCAGCTCGCCAACGTGTACCGCATCGACAATCGGCTCGCGGACTGGGAAGACGTCGCGCGCCAGCGCGTGGCGCTCGCGCGCGGGCGGATGCTCGCGGTCGGTGTCACGCCCGACACGTTGCGCCTCCTCGCGACCATGTACGACGAACTCGCCAAACCGCTGGTGCGGCGCGAGAAGTGGGACGAGGTCGATCGCGCGATGGCCGGCGCGGTCGCGGCCCGCGACCGGGCGCGGACCGCTGCCCCGTCCGACCCGAAGCTCACCATCGAGTACGGCACCGCGCTGCTGGCCCGGTCCGCCCACCTGCGGGCGCGCGGTAACGCCTTCCGCGCCAACGAACTTCAGGCCCGCGCGGTCGGCGCGTTCGATTCGAACCGGGGCGCGCCGACCGACCCGCAGGCCGTCGAGATGGCGACCGCGTACACGAAGCTGGCCGACACGCTGCGCACGAGCCGACAACTCGCCGAAGCCGAGGCCCGGTACAACAAGGCGCTCGATCTGGTCGGTGGGGTGCTGCACCG
>SXHE01000854.1 GCA_005773755.1 Planctomycetia bacterium | reverse complement strand
GAAGGCGCTCAGCGACTGGGTCGTGACCAGCGGCAACGCGGAAGACGTGGTGCGGAACAAGGTGCCCGAAGGGTACGAAATCCTCTTCGTGCCGGACAAGCACCTGGGCCGCTACCTGCAAGAGCTGACCGGCCGCCCGATGATCCTGTGGGACGGCTCGTGCATGGTCCACGAAATCTTCAGCGTGGTCGATCTCATCAAGCAGAAGAAGGAGCACCCGAAGGCGAGGACCATCGCACACCCGGAGTGCCCGCAGAACATTCTCGCGCTGGCCGACTTCGCCGGCGGCACCGAGGCGATGATTAAACACGTCGCCACATACACCGAGCCGACCGAGTTCCTGGTCGCGACCGAAGCGAACATGATGTGGGAGCTGGAGCGCCGCTACCCGCGGCACACCTATCTCGGCGTGCCGGGCATCACCTGCTCGTGCAACAAGTGCCCGCACATGGCCCTCAACACGCTGGAAAAGGTCCGCGACTGCATGAAGGCCGGCTCACCAGAAATCTTGTGGCAGCCGGAGTTCGACAAGGCGAAGGAAGTGCTGGCGCGGAGCCTGCTGAACCCGCCGACGACCGCGCCCGTCCATCCGCACGGGGACTGAAGCTACCCTCACGCGGCTAGGTCGAATGCACGCGGCCCGTCTTGTCGGCCCAGCCGCTGGAACCTACCTGGAACTCGCCGCCGCGGACCGCCCAGGAGATTTCGCTACCGATGCCGTTCGGCTCGGGGTCTCCGTTGTAATCCGTCGGGTTCTCGGGGTCGTCTGCGAGGCCGCCCCGGTTCCAGTCGTTGCTGTGCCCACGCCACGGGCCGAAGTCGCCCCCGAGCGCGTCTTCCTGCACCCGGATGAACCCCGGCTCGAAGCCGAGAGCTGCGCGCGCTACTTGGGTGTACTTGCTGTCCCAGTTGTCGGCCTCAACTGCGTTCGCCAACTCTTGGGGCAGCGGGACACGAATCTCTTCGCCGGTCGGCGCGCCAGCCGCGTCGAACGTGCGGACCATGAGTGCGCCGGGGCCGGGAGTGCGGTCGCGCTCGACAACCGCCGCTCGGCCGTCGGACAACCGGCCCACGACCGGCCAGTCGTAACAGAACGCGCCGCTCAGCGGGAATAGCTCTGGGTAGCCGCGCTCGTAGCGGGCTACCTTTCGCTTCGCAGAGCGGTTCGTCGACGTCACCAGCTTCTTGATTCTCTTCTCGCTGTCTCCTTCGGGGTCGAGCAGCACCAACTCGCGCAACTTCGGCCAGGCCTTCGCCTTTACCGCGAGCTTACACAGGTTCGCGTCGGTGCCGGTTTCACTTTGGCGGTCGAGCCACAGTTCGAGAACCTGCAACTCTCCGACGTGCGGCGACGCGGCCAGCGCCTTCATGTCGTCGTCGGAGTACCAGCACGCGAGTTCCAGTTCTGTCAGCCCCCTCAGCGCATCGCACGCGGCGAGCCGTCCGCCCCACCCGCTCAGGCAGTGGATCACGACGCGCCGGATCGTCGGGTGCAGGGCGCGAATCGCGGCACCGTGTTCGAGGAACACCTTCGCCGACAGCTTGAGTCGGTCCGGGAAGCCCCGGCGGAACTCGACGTCTATTCCCGTTTTCCAGTCGTTCCAGTCTTTCGGCATGGCACCGAGCCACTCGTGCGCTTCGCCGGACTGACGCACCCCTCGCGAGCCGAAGTGTTCCTCGCGTTCGTGCAATTCCGCGGCACGGGGAATTTCGTACTGATCGCGCATCGGTTCCAGTTCGCACTGCACGCGAATGAACTCTGCGCGGTCGTGCTCGCTGTGCTCGTCCAGCCAGTCGGCAAACGCCAGCCGCGGGGTGTCGTCGTACAGGTTCGCGGCGATCCCGCGGACGAACGCCTCGCGCTCGTTCATGGGCACACTCGCTCTGGTCGCGTGTTCACGCAGGTGTATCGTAGCGGTGTCCCCGTCGCGTGTGAAGGATTCCCTCATGCCGCAGATCGTGCCGAACCGGTTCCTCCTTCGCGTGTGCCACCCGTGCCCGTTCGTCAAGGACGCGCCGCGTGATAACGATGACGACGAGTACCTGGTCGAGTTGCCGGAAAGCGCGCGGCTCGACAACTTCGCGGCGCTCGACGAGAAGGAGAACTTTGCCGACGTGCGGCTCGCGTGGAACGACTTCGGGCTGGCCGTGCAGGTCGAGGTGAAAGGCAAGGCGCAACCGGCGGTGGGCGATTCTGACAAGCCGAGCGCGTCGGACGGGTTGCGGCTGTGGATCGACACGCGCGACGCCCGCGCCAGTCACCGCGGCAGCAGGTACTGCCACCACTTCGCGTTCTTCCCGACCGGCAGCGGCCCGGACAAGGACGAGCCGTTCCTCACGCAGTCGAAGATCAACCGCGCGCTGCAAGACGCGCCGATGGCCAACCTCGCGGACGTGCCGTTCCGCAGTCACCGTGAGAAGAAAGGGTATTGTTTAGAAGCGTTCCTGCCGGCCGCGGCGCTCTCCGGGTTCGATCCGCAAGAGCACCCGCGACTCGGTATTTTCTACTGCGTGCGCGATCAAGAGTTGGGCGACCAGTTTCTGAGCGTCGGCTGGGACTTCCCGTTCAGCGACGATCCGTCGCTGTGGGCGGTGTTGGAACTGGTGAAGGGTTAGCCGCGCGCTCGCCTGCGGCTCGCGGCTTACAAAGTCATTCGAGATCGATGCCCAAGTCTTGCGGGGTGGGCACTACCACCGGCACGTCTTCCAGGTGAATCCCCAAGTGTTCAGGTGAAGGCACTACCAGTTTCGCCGCTTGAGGCTTCACAACCGGAGCCGCTTGCGGCTTCGCGAGCGGCCTGGGCGGTTGCTGGCGCACCGGCGCGTAGTACGGCTGAGGGGCCGGCGCGGCGTATCCGAAGCCGGGGTGATCGAACTGCATCGGCGGACCGCCGAAGGGGGGGCAACCCGCGGGGGTTCACCCCGCACCGGAACGGCCGGGGATGAGCGCGAACCACAGGCCCACGCCCACCACCGCGACCGCCGCGGGCACTCCGGCCCAAAGCGCTGCCTTGCGCATCGTTAGCATCCTTGCGAGGGCGAGAATCCGTTCCCGCCGGGTCGCGAGTGATACCGTTGCCCCGACCAAAGAAAAAGCCCATTCCGCGAGGCCCGCCCAGAGCGCTCAACCCGCTTCGCCGTCGGTCACGGTCGGCGTGGCCGCGCCGACCGCGGCGTCTGAAGGCGCGGGCATCGGGGCCGTCGGCGCGCCGGCCCCGGCCAGGACCTCGGTCACGTCGTGGCGGACCGTCTCGCAGAACGTTTCCAGCGGCAGGTCGTCCGCGTCGGTGCCGAACGGGTTCTCGATCTCTTCCGCCGTCAGCTCGATGCCGAACAGGAAGTAGATGATGAGCGCCTGAACCGGCAGCGCCCACAGGCCGAGCGCGTGGATCAGGTGCCACGGGGCGAGCACGAGGCTGACGAGCAGGCCGTGGCGCAAGAGCGCGTGGAACGAGGCCGGGACCGGGGCCAGCGCGACCCGCTCGCACTGGCCCGCGGCGTCGGACAGTGCGCGAACGTTCGCCTCCCACGCCCACAGGCCGGGCAGGTCGAGCTTGCCGGCGCGAAACCACTCCGGGGCCAGCGCGTGCAGTTGGGCCGCGAGTTGAAGGGGGACGTGTTCGGCGGGGCAGGGGCCGCGGAGCCGGTTCATCAGCGCGCCGGCGAACCGACCGACGAGCAGTTCGACCGCGCGCCGGTCGGTCGCGTCGCCGCGCAGGAAGTGCGCCGTCTTCAGCGCGAGGTTCCGGCTGTGAACGATGACTTCTGCCCACAGCTTCTGGCCGTCGGTCCAGCGGTCGAACGCGGCCCGCACGCGCAGGCCCACGAGCACGCCGAGCACGATGCCGTTCACCAGCCCGAACTCGCTCGACCAGGGCGGCAGTTCGCCCATCACCCCGCGCCCGAGCGCGTACACGGCCACCGAATACAGGCTCGCCAGCGCGATGGTGAGCCACAGCCGCCGCGCGACCGGCGGCGGCGGCCACACCCACGAACGCAGTTTCGGCTTCGCGCGCATCGGCTTCCTCACATCTGCGACGGGTCGCCGAGCCGCGGGAGTTCGTCGAGCGAGTCGAGGCCGAAGATTTGGAGGAACCGCGGCGCGGTGCCGTAGCGCACCTCGCGCCCGGCGGCGTCGGCCCGGTGCTGCACCGCGACCAGTCCCAACCGCACCAGTTGCCGCAGTGTCGCGCCGGAGTCGGTTCCGCGGATCGCGTCGATCTCGGCCTTGCCGACCGGCTGGCGGTACGCGACCACCGAGAGCACGTCGAGCGCCGGCTGGCTCAGGCGCGTCTCGCGCGGCCCTCCGAACAGCCGCTCGCGCAGGTTGCGGTACGCCGGGCGCACGGCCAGCACGAAGCCGTCAGCGCGGGCCTCGATGGTGTACGGTCGCCACTGCTCGCGGTAGCGGCGGTTGAGAGCATCGACGGCCAGTTGGAACCGCTCCGGTGTCAGCCCGCGCACGGCGCTGCACGCCACCTCCGCGGCCAGCGGGTGCCCGCCGACGAACAGCATCGCCTCGATGATCTGCTCCGGCGAAGGCGGCACCTCGGCAGGAGTGAGGAGTGAGGAGTGAGGAGCGAGGAGTGAAGCCGTTTCTTTAGGTTCGTTCTTCTCCTCACTCCTCACTCCTAACTCCTCACTTTCCGCGGGCGGTTCGTCTTCGAACGAATCCACCTGCCACTCGCCGCCGAGCTGTGCCGCGGCGGTGCGGGCCAGCGCGAGCGGGTCGTCGGCGTCGGGTGTGTCGGCGGGAGTTGCCATTCGTGGCGTCAGTGAGGGAGGCGCATTCCGGTGATGACCGTGCCGGCCCACAGCGCGGAGAACACCGCCGCGAGCGCGAGGTGCAACCGCTTCCGCCGCATCTTGCCGCTAACGATCATTGCGGGCAAGAGCAATGCCGACGGGATCGAGAACCAGAGGTGCGTGTACAGCGCCCGGCGCGAGTTCTCGTCGAACGACGCGGACACGTCGATCAGTTGGAGCATCACCTCGAACCCGACGACGGTGAGCATCGTGAGGACGAAGAACGCCGTGTTGATGTGTCCGTGCAACCGTGGCTGCCGCAACAGCAGCGCGATGAGCGACGCGAACAGGAGTACCGTCACGCACAGGACGAGGATCTTCAACAGGAGGATGATTTGTGGTCCGGTCGGCATGAGTGATCCTGTGTTTGGGCACCCCCGCTCGCGAGGGCGGGGGTGATCGCGAGACAACGCTCTTGAGAGCGGGGGGCGGGGTTCGTCAGAGTCAACCTATCGCTTTCACAACGGCGTCGCCCATTTGCGTCGTCGTGTGGGTGCCGCCGAGGTCGGGGGTGCGCACGTCGCCGCTCGCCAGCACCTTTGCGACCGCGGCGCGCAGCCCGGCGGCACTCTTCGCGAGGCCGAGGTGGTCCAGCATCAGCGCGGCGGAGAGGACCGCGGCCAGAGGGTTCGCGATCCCCTTGCCGGCGATGTCCGGGGCGCTGCCGTGGACCGGCTCGAACATGCTGGGGAACCGCTTCGTCGGGTTGATGTTCGCGCTGCTCGCGAGGCCGATGCTGCCCGTGACCGCGGCGCTCAGGTCGGTGAGGATGTCGCCGAACAGGTTGCTCGCCACCACCACGTCGAAGCTCTCCGGCTTTCGCACGAAGTCCATCGCGGCGGCGTCGACCAGCAGCGGCGCGCTCTCCACGTCGGGGTAGTCCTTGCGCACAGCGTTGAACACGTCGTCCCACAGGCCCAGGCTGTAGACTTGCGCGTTGGACTTCGTGATGCTGGTGAGCTTCTTGCGGGGCCGGTTGCGCGCCGCGTCGAACGCGGCGCGGAGGATGCGCTCGCACCCCTTCCAGGTGAACACGCCCGTTTGCACCGCGATCTGGTTCTCGGTGCCGGGGTACAGGTTCCCGCCGACCGGGGCGTATTCGCCCTCGGTGTTCTCGCGGTAAACGAGCATGTCGATGGAGCCGGGTTCCTTCCCCACGAGCGGGCACGGCACGCCGGCGAACAGGTACGCGGGGCGCAGGTTCACGTACTGGTCGTACTTCCGCCGCATCGGGAGCAGCAGCTCGTGAACCGTGACCTTGTCCGGCACGCTCGGATCGCCGACCGCGCCGAACAGGATCGCCTCGTAAGCCTGGAGCTGGTCCCAGCCGTCTTCGGGCAACATGCGGCCGTGCTGTTTGTAGTAGGCCGTGCTCCACGGGAGCTTGGTCCACTTCAGTTCGGCCGCGTCGTGCTTTCGCGCCGTGGCCTCGCTCGCCCGAACTGCCTGGTCGATGACCTCCGGCCCGATGCCGTCGCCGCCGATGACCGCGATCTTGTGAACCGCCATTGAATCTGCCTTCGTCGTGGAGTATTCCGCCCGCAAAGTTTGCCCACCGGGAACATGCCGCACCCGCCCCGTGCCCCGGCGGTCGGATTGGCCGCTACCACTGTAGACGGCGCGCGCCCGGTGGGGGAGAGTAAAGCTAGAAGTTTCAAGTTCCAAGTTGGAGACAACGAGTCTGGTTCCAACTTGGAACTTGGAACCTCGAACCTGGAACTCACACTGACCCTGGCTGATTTAGCCGCCCCCGGAGGCGGGTCAAGATGAAGGCCGACATCCCTAACACGCGCCGCGTTCGTCGCCTAGCCCTTGCGCTCGGTGCCGTGGGCCTGTTTGCGCTTGTGGGGTGCAAGACGGACAAGGAGACGAAGGGGAGCAACGTGGCCCGCGGGAACGACCCGCTGAAGCCGAGCCTGATTCCCAAGCAGAACGTGCCGGTGCCCGACCGCGCGACCGGGCCGAAGGGCAAGTCCGACCCGCTGATGACGCCGACGGGCGGCAAGGCGGCCGGCTACAGCGACGACCCGGAGCGCTTCAAGGGCGTTGTGGTGCCCGGCCTGCACAGCACCCCGGCCTCGCTCGCGGGGCGACTCAAGGACGGCGACGAACTGAAGATCGCGGACACCGGTGGCGTGACCCTTCAGCCGACCGGCGGCACGGGCGCAGCTCCGGGTGGGGTCGAACCCCCGCCGGACGTGGAACCGTTCCTGACGCAGTTGGAGAAGTACGGCGTGACCCGCGCCGACCGCTCGTTCGAGCGCGACGGGGCGAAGTACGCCTTCCGCGCCTCGGTGCCGATCAGCGGCAACGGGGCGAAGCGCGAGTACGTCGCCACCGCCGTAAACGCCAGCGACGCCGTGAAGCAAGTGTTGGAGCAAGTCGCCGCCGACCGGAAGTGAGCGCGTCTCACATAGGTCGCGGTCGACCGCGACCTGACGAGCCGGAAGCG
>SXHE01000853.1 GCA_005773755.1 Planctomycetia bacterium | reverse complement strand
GCCCGCCGAGGTAGCAGAACTCGACCGGGATCGTGGCGGGGATGCCCTCTTGCGTGATCGTCACCTCGGTGCCGCACAGCACCGCGCGCAGGCTGATCGTCACGCTCATCTGGCCCGGCATGTTGGGGTCGTCGAACTGGTCGGTGTAGCGGAGCAGTTCGCCCGGCTTCAGTTCGACGTAGGTTCCGCCGAACGAGTGGCTCTTGCCGGTCCCGACGTTGGTGACCGACATGCGGTAGCCGCCGCCGACGCGCGCGTCCATCTCGTGAACGGTGCCGGTGAACCCGTGCGGCGGGAGCCACTTGACCATCGCGCCGGGGTCGAGGAACGCGCGGTAGACGCGCGCCGGCGGCGCGCGGAACACGCGATGGAGCCGAACCGTACCTGTGGCGTCGGACATGGGAACACCCTCTCGGAAATAGGAAGAGGGTGGATGTTACCCGCGCGCTCGCGGGTGTCAACGTTGGCAGCGGCGCGCCGTCACTTCTTCGGCTCGATGGTGCCGCCGTCGTGGACGATTTTGCACTCCGGAAGCGCCGTCGCGAGCGCCTCCAGCGCCTTCGCCGTCAACTTCAATTTCGTGAGGTGCAGTTCTTTCAGGTTCTTCAGGTCGTTCAGGTGAACCAGTCCGGCGTCCGTTACCTGTGAGTCGTGCAGACTGAGCCACGTCAGCTTCGTGAGTTCTTTCAGGTGGGGCACCCCCGCGTCCGTCACCTTACGTGCCGCCCAGATCGAGGAAGTCGAGGGTCTTCAGTTCCTTCAGGTGTTCGAGGCCGGCGTCCGTCACCTTCGTGCTGGCCGCGGCCAAGTGCCTGAGCTTCTTTAGCCCCTTGAAGTGGGCCATCCCGACGTCCGAGAGGGTCGTGTGATTGACGTTGATGTGCGACAGCTCGCTCAGGTTCGCGAGGTTCGCCAGCCCCGCGTCGGTGATCGTTTTCTTATCGAAGTAGACGCCCATAATGGTGAACGGGGTCTTCGGCTGCGTGCCCGGTTCCGTCACGAACCCCTTCACGCCGGTGATCTGCATGTACCCGCCGCACGCGAACACCCACTCCGCGGCCGTGCGGTCGGGGTCGCTCTTCGGTTCGATAGTGTCGTCGTGTTCGATCTTGCAGGCGGGCAGCGCCGCGCGGAGCTCCGCGCGCCCCGTTGCCGTGACCTTCGTCCCCCGGAGGTCGAGGAACGTCAGCCCCTTGAGTTCCTTGAGGTGATCCAACCCCGCGTTCCCCAACTGCGTGGCGTTCAGGTCGAGGCGCTTCAGACTCTTGAGTTCCTTGAGGTGCGCCAGCCCTGCGTCCGTCACCTTCGTTGTTCTGTGCAGGTCGAGGTCCGTCAGCCCTTTGAGTTCCTTGAGCTGCGCCAGCCCCGCGTCCGCGACCGGCGAGCCGGACAGGCTTACCGTCGTCAGTGTGAACCGTTCCTTCGGCAACTCGGCCGCGGTCATGATGTCCTTGTCGGTGCCATTGACGCGAACGGTGCAGCTTTGCGCGAGCACCCACTCGGCCACCTTGCGGTCGGGGTCGGCCTCTGGCGGCTTCTTCGGCCCCGGCCCGACCGGAGGTGGCGCGTCGGGCTTGGTCTCGGCTTTGTCCTTGCCCTTGTCCTTCAGGGCGAAGACGACCCCGCCCACGACCAACGCGGCCAACACCAGCGCGCCGCCCACGAGCGGCCACGGGCTCCGGCCGCGCGCCGTCTGCGCCGGTTTCGGTTTCGGCTTCGGCCCCGGGACCGACTCGGCTTCGGTGACCGCCGCGCGCGAACCCACCTCGGAAGCGGGCGCGTCGATGTCGGCGAACGGGCTGGCCGCGGGCGGGGCCACGGTCACGGGCACGACGGCGTACATCACCTGCGGCTGAATCAGTTGCGGCGTCGAGATCGAGTGTTCCGCTGGCACCGCGCGCGGGACCGCGAGGTCTTCGGCGATGGCCCGGAGGTGCTTCACCACCTCCGCGGCCGATTGCGGCCGGGCGTCGGCACTTTTGGAGAGCAGTTGGTGGATCAGCGCGGCCAGCGCCTCGGGCACATGCGGGGCCACCTCGCGCACCGGCGGCGGCTCCTCCGTGCCCAGCGCCATCAGGATCGCCATCGTGGTGGGGCCGTGGAACGGCAACTGCCCCGTACACAGTCGGTACAGCACCGCGCCGAGGCTGAACAGGTCGGCGCGGTGATCGACCTTCTGGCCGCGGGCCTGCTCGGGACTCATGTACGCGGGCGTGCCCACCACGGCCCCGCTCCGGGTGATCTCGATCTCGGCGTCCACCGGCTTCGCCAGCCCGAAGTCGAGCACCTTGACGCGCCCGTTGGGTGCTTCGAGCCACAGGTTCGCGGGCTTGATGTCGCGGTGAACCAGACCGAGCTTGTGCGCCGCGGCCAACCCCGCCGCGGCCTCCGACGCGATCCGCAGCACCTGCTGAACGGTCGGCGTGCCCTTCTTCTTCAGGTAGGCGTCGAGGGGCAGACCTTCCAAGAACTGCATCGCGATGTACGGCACGCCGTCGCGCTCGTCGGCCTCGTACACGGTGACGACGTTGTCGTGGCTGATCTTGGCGGCGGCGCGGGCCTCGCGCAGGAACCGCTCCTTCGCGGCGGGGTCGGACGCGAACTCCGGCAGCATCACCTTCAGCGCCAACCGGCGGTCGAGGCGCGTGTCGATGGCGGCGTAGACCGCGCCCATGCCGCCCTTACCGAGCTCCTTGACGATGCGATACGGACCGAGCGCGCCGACCTCGCCGGTCATGGTCGGGAGGCCGAACTCGGATCGGGGCGCGCCGCTCGCTGCCCCGGCCGCGACCGTTTCGTCCACGACCCGCGGTTCCGACGGGGAACTGGTGGCGTCCGGTTCGGGGTGCTCGGTCGGCGCGGGCATGAGGCGTACTCCTCAGAAGGCGCAATTCTACTTGACCGACGGTGACGGGGATAGTCTCGACCGTTCGGCGGTTTTGGCCCGCCACCGCGCGCGCGATCTGCCATGATGACGGAGTGGAAACCGCGTCCCTCACATCGCGCCTGAAGGCGAAGGCCCGCGAACTCGGCTTCGCGCTGTCGGGCGTCGCCCCGGCCACCAACGCCGACGGATTCCCGCGCTTCCGCGACTGGCTGGCGCGCGGCTACGCCGGCGAGATGAGCTACCTGCGCACACAAGGCGACGCGCGCGAGCACCCGCGCAGCATTCTGGAAACCGTGCGCAGCGTGCTGATGGTGGGGATGGAGTACGCCTACGGAGCGGGGGGCGTAAGCCCCCTGTGTGCGTTCGAAGCGAATTGCGCCGACGTGTCACAGGGGGCTTACGCCCCCCGCTCCGGAAAGCTCGCCGCGTACGCACAAGGCCCGGACTACCACCGGTACATCTGGGACCGGTTGAACGCGCTCGCGGCGTGGCTCGAGGCCGAAGCGCCCGGCTCGCGCACGGAGGCCGTCGCCGACACCGCGCCCTTGCTGGAGCGCGACTTCGCCCGCCGCGCCGGGCTGGGGTGGGTCGGCAAAAACACCATGCTCATCAACAGGCGGCGCGGCAGCTTCTTCTTCCTGGGCGCGGTCCTCACGGACCTCGACCTCGCGACCGACGCGCCGTTCGCTACCGCGCACTGCGGCACTTGCACCGCGTGCCTCGACGCCTGCCCGACGAAGGCGTTCCCGCAACCGTTCGTGCTCGACGCGGCCAAGTGCATCAGCTACCTGACCGTGGAGCTGCGATCCGCGATTCCCGTCGAACTGCGCGAGCCAATGGGGAACTGGCTGTACGGCTGCGACGTGTGCCAGGACGTGTGCCCGTGGAACAGCAAGCCGCGCGAAGGGGTCGCGTTCCCGCACAACGCGGAGTTGGCCGCGCTCGACCCAATCGAGCTATTGGGCCTGAGCGCGGACCAGTTCCGCGAGCGGTTCAAGCGCACGTCGCTGTGGCGCAACCGCCGGGCCGGGCTGCTCCGCAACGCGGCCATCGTACTGGGGAACGTGGGAGACGAACGCGCGCTCCCGGCGCTGGAAAGGGCACTGGGGGACGCAGAAGAAGTGATTCGCGACGCGGCGGCATGGGCGATAGAGCGGATTCGTCAGCGGTACTCGAACGTGAACTCCGGGTTGCCATCGTCGCCTTCGGTTTGAGTCAGCCGGAACGACTTGCCCAGCACGGCAGACTTCGTCCACCCGCCGGACGCGCGCGCCGCGATGAACTCCTTCCGGCCGCGCTTGAAGATGGTGAATTGCATGTCGTCCAAGTCGCGGGCGTCGAACACCCAGTATTCCTGAATGCCGGCGTCGAAGTACGCGGACATTGCCCAATTGGTGTCCTTGTCCTCCGACACGTCGCTCACGATCTCAAGGACGATATCGGGGGCTCCAACAACCTCTGTCGCCTGAGCTTTCGGGTTCCCTCCGTTCGAGAACCAAACGCGCTTAGCTTTCAGCGACGCGCGCGACATGTAGAACCCGTCGGGCAGGGTTGCGAAGCCCGCTCGGTCATTCGACCAGAGCATACCGGCCGTCGCGTAAAGCCCGTTGTCGGCATTCGCCAACGTCGCGAGAACGGCAGACAGCTCACCGCGGAGGAGAATGTTCGCCAGCGAGTCGGCCCGCTCACAGTCGAGCCAAACGTCGCTGCGGAGAAAATGGATGGGTAGCTTCTCCGGCAGGCTCGCAAAGTGAACCCACCGGCGAAAAGCTTGGAGTGTGTCGATGCCGGGTGGAACGAACACCGCCCCGTAGCGCCCCGTGACAATCGTTGACATCGCGCCTCCTGCTCGTTGTCGCCGGCACCCACCCCGTCGCGTTTGTCGTTGGTGGGATGATACCGCGGCGGGGGTGCGCGTTCCATGCAACATGCGCCCGGATGCGCCGGTCGTAAGCCCGTTCCGCGCTGAATGTTTCAGCGGGTTCTCATAATCTACCCCCTAAAATCGGTTACTCTCAAAACACCTCGCACCCGCCCGCGGTACGCACACTGTTTCTCGGCACGAACGCCGGAACGATACGGGGCCGTCAATGCAACTGATCCAGACCCTCACCGCTCGCGGGCTGCTGTCCGAAGGTGAGCGCGCCCGGGCCGCCGAAGCCATCAAAGCCGCGCCCGACTTCCCCCCGCACCAGGTGCTCATCGACAAGGGGTTCATCAAGGAAGAGGTGCTGTTGCCGGTGCTGGCCGAGGAGTTCGGCCTCGAACAGATCGACCTCACCAACGCGACCGTCGAGAAGGACGTGCTCGCGGCGATGCCGCAGAAGCTGGTTCACCGCAAGAACCTGATGCCGGTCGCCAAGAACAACGGCACCCTCGTCGTCGCCATCGGCGACCCGATCGACGCCTACGCCATCGACGAGCTGCAAACGCTCACCGGGCTGCACGTGATCCCGGTGCTGGCCGCGCCGCGCGAGATCACACGGCTCATCAAGCAGTACTTCGGGGTCGGTGGCGACACCGTCGCGGCCCTGGCGCAGGAAAAGGCCGAGGACAAGGACGACATCGAGTTCCTGGAGGCGCTCGAGGCCGACGACAGCGAGATGGCGAAGGCGGCGCAAGAGGCGTCCGTCGTCCGGCTCGTGAACCAGATCCTGATCGAGGCCGCGAACGAGCGGGCCTCGGACATCCACGTCGAGAGCGAGGAGAAGGGCATCCGCATCCGCTACCGGATCGACGGCCTGTTGCAGCAGCAGAACCTGCCGCCGGAGATCGACCGGTTCGCGATGGCGATTGTCAGCCGCATCAAGATCATGGCCCGGCTGAACATCGCCGAGAAGCGGCTCCCGCAGGACGGCCGCATCAAGATGCGCGTGCAGGGGCGCGAGATCGACGTGCGCGTGTCGATCATCCCCATGATCCACGGCGAAGGCATCGTCATGCGGCTCCTCGACAAGGGGCGCATGGCCTTCGACCTCAAGACGGTCGGGATGCTGCCGGAAAGCTACCGCGCCTTCAAGGCCCTCATCGACCGGCCGCACGGGATCGTGCTCGTGACCGGTCCCACCGGGTCGGGCAAGTCCACGACCCTCTACTCCGCGCTGAACGAGATCAAGGACGAGAGCACCAAGATCATCACCGTCGAAGACCCGGTCGAGTACAACCAGGACGGCATCAGCCAGATTCAGACGCACGCGAAGATCGGCCTGTCGTTCGCCAACGCCCTGCGGTCCATCCTGCGCCACGACCCGGACGTGATCCTGGTGGGCGAGATCCGCGACGTCGAGACCGCGGAGATGGCGATTCACGCCTCTCTCACCGGTCACATGGTATTCAGCACGCTGCACACGAACGACGCCCCGAGCGCGTTCACCCGCATGATCGACATGGGCGTGGAGCCGTTCCTCGTGTCCAGCACGGTGGAAGGGGTCATGGCCCAGCGGCTCGTGCGGACCATCTGCCCGGACTGCAAGACGACCTACGTACCCGAACCCGACGCGGTGCCGCTGGACTTCCCGTTCCGCAAGGGCGCACCCAAGCCGGCCGCGGACGTGAAGGTCCAACAGGGCGTGGTCGAGATGATGGCCGGCACGCCGGATGCCGCGAAACTGTGGAAGGGCACCGGCTGCCGGGCCTGCCGCCAGAGCGGGTTCCGCGGGCGCACCGGCATCTACGAACTGCTCGTCAACAACGACGTGATCAAGGACCTCGTGGTGCAGCGGGTGAACGCCGGCGTGATC
>SXHE01000088.1 GCA_005773755.1 Planctomycetia bacterium | reverse complement strand
TTGGGGGGTTAGGTTCTTCGGCGATCAGCGCGCGAAGCAACGCGCGCGTCACCCCCAGCGACCGCAGCGCCAGCCAGTGCGCGGCTTCTTCGCCCAGCCCGTGCACGCGATCCAGCTCGCGCACGGCATCGGCGACCGGCCCGCCGCCGCCCACGAGCAGCACGTCCGCCGGCGCGAGCGATTCGACGAACGCCCGCAGCGCCGGCCCGAGCGCGGGCGAATCGAACAGGCTCCCACCGACCTTCACGACGATCATGGCCGCCGCTCCGCCGCGAGCACCGCGACCGCATACGCCGGCGCGCACGCCGACACCGCCGGGCCGAGTTTGTCGTTGAGCGAAATAGGATCGGGGCACTCCTGGCGTGTAAGGAATTCACCGGACCCGGAAACGACGTGCTTGATTCCTGATTTGATGAAGTGGCGACGTAAGTCCGGGTCGAACTCGATAGTTCGCTTGGTCTCTTCGTCGGGCGGAATCCAAGGTTCGTCCGTGAACATATCCGCCAAGCGGTCGCCGATGTGGTCGATGGACTTGCTGAGTTGACCGCGCTGCCGCCAGTGGCAATCTTCGGCGAGTTGTTGCACGCGCTCCTCCGAAACCGTATCGGTGTCGCCGCCCAGCATCCGCGCGAGCCGCGCGTGGGCGCACTTGCGTGTCGCGGGTCGGCCGTCGGCCGTGTCGCGCTCCTCCGCGTTTTCTGCTACCAACCCGAGAACGAGATACGCGTCGAGTGTCGTGGCGAACAACTCGGCAGCGGTATCAAAGCCCTGCAACGCGCAGACCGGCGTTCGCCGCACCCCGGTGTAGATCAGTTCCCGGGTCGTCAGTCGGTCGTAATCCGTCTTCCCTTGCGGCACCGGCACACCGTCCAGAATCGGGATCACATCGGTCGTCGTGGAGCCGACATCTACCAAAATCGCCCGCCCCTCTGGTACATAACTGCCCGCGAAGGTCGCGAGCGCGTGCCAGTTCGCCGCGGCCACCTTCATGTGATTCGCCTTCGCCTCCTCCGAGTTCAGGAACACACCGTCGGTGCTCCACACGTGAATGGGGCGCGCGGCGCTGGCGAATCGCACCGCTTTGATGATCGCGTGGACGCCTTCGCGCTTCGTCTCGAAGCAGTCGCACAACTCGCCGGTCATTGTGACGGCGAGTTCCTCCGCGTCGGGAAACTGCGCCACCAGCGCGGCGAGAGCGGCCGGCAACTTGTCCGGTTGCTTCCACAGCGGGAACGGCACCGACACCGCGCGTTTATCGGGGGTCGCGGCCTTCAGGTTCGCCCCGCCGATGTCCAGTCCTAAGATTGACGTTGCCATAGTTCCCGCAAGATACAGGTTGGCCCGATGCCCCGCTACCTCGTCGGAATCGATCTCGGCACCACGAACATCGCGGTCGCCTACGTGGACACCGCGAGCAAGGCCGCCGGCGGGCCGCGGTTGCACACGTTCAAGGTGCCGCAAGTGGTCGCGGCCGGACAGGTGCAGGAGCAAGACCTGCTGCCGTCGTTCCTGTACTTGCCGGGGTCGCACGACCTGTCGCCCGGCGCGATCGACCTGCCGTGGAAGAAGTCGCCGCCCGATACGGCCGGGCTGTTCGCGCGCAACCACGGGGCGAAGGTTCCCGGTCGGCAGGTGTCGAGCGCGAAGTCGTGGCTGTGTCACCCCGGCGTGGACCGCACCGCGCCGCTGCTGCCGTGGGCCGGGCCGCCAGACGTGCCGCGCCTGTCGCCGCTCGAAGTGAGCGCCAAGTACCTCAAGCACATCGTCGAGGCGTGGAACAATGTGCCGAATCGCAAGGACGCCGACAAGCTCGAAGAGCAAACGGTCGTGGTCACGGTGCCGGCGTCGTTCGACGACGTGGCGCGGAACCTGACCGCGGAGGCCGCGAAGCAAGCCGGCTTGAAGAACGTCACGCTGCTCGAAGAACCGCAGGCCGCGTTCTACGCGTGGCTCGGCACGCACTCTCCGCAAGAAGCCGGGATGCTCAAACCCGGCATGCGCTGCCTCGTCGTGGACGTGGGCGGCGGCACGTCGGACTTCAGCCTGATTCGCGCCGGCGAAGAGAAGGGCGAACTCACCTTCATCCGCGACGCGGTCGGCGATCACCTGCTGCTCGGCGGCGACAACATGGACCTGGCGCTCGCCAAGACCGTTGAGGCGAAGCTGCCGGGCGGCCGGCTGGAAGCGGCGCAGTTCGGGTCGCTGGTGCAGGCGTGCCGCGGGGCGAAGGAGGCGCTGCTGACGAACCCGCCGCCGCCGAGCTACCCGGTCACGGTGATGGGCAAGGGCCGCAGCGTCGTGGGCGGTACGGTGTCCGTGAACATCGCCCCCGAAGACGTGGCGAAGGCGCTGTTCGACGGCTTCTTCCCGCACACCGCTTTCGACACCGACACCGCGAAGGGCGCGCGCACCGGCCTTCAAGAAATGGGCCTGCCCTACGTCTCCGATCCTGCGGTGAGCAAGCACCTCGCGGCGTTCATCCGCCAGCATGTGCCTGCGAACGAAGGCGTCGACGCCATCCTCTTCAACGGCGGCGTGTTCCAGCCGGAAGTGCTGCGCCAGCGCGTGATCGACGTGATGCGCCCGTGGTTCTATCAAAAAGAGAAGACCTGGGATCCGCTCATCCTCACAAGTCCGTCGCTCGATCTGGCGGTGGCGTGGGGCGCGGCGTACTTCGCGTGGCTCAAGCACAGCGGCGGGCGGCGCATCGGCGGCGGCATCCCGCGGTCGTACTACGTCGCGGTGGAAACCGACACGCCCGGGCGCGGCATTCACGCCCACAGCATCCCAGTGCTGTGCGTCGTGCCGCGCCGGATGCAGGAGGGCGAAGAGGTTCACATGCCGGAGCCGGTGTTGGAACTCGCGCTCGGCGAGCCGGTGCTGTTCCCGCTCTACACCTCGACGGTGCGCGGCGACGACAAGCCCGGTCAGGTGTTGCGGTTGCCCGAAGAATCGCTCATGCACCTGCCGCCGCTGCACACGATCCTGCGCGGCGGGAAGCGGGCCGGCGCGAAGCGCGTGCCGGTCACGCTGGCCGCGAAGTGTACCGAGATCGGCACTCTGGAGCTGTACTGCGAGTCGAAGGACAACAACCGCTGGCGGTTGGAGTTCAACGTCCGCGACGTGCTGCGCGAGCCGACCGACGACGAGGCGGCCGACGACGCGCGCGGTGGCGTGATCGATGTGGTCCCCGAAGAAAAGGTGCAAGCCGCCGGCGCGCTGATTGCTAGCGTCTTTGGCGAGCCGGGAGCGTCAGCGACCGGAGTTGCGCC
>SXHE01000852.1 GCA_005773755.1 Planctomycetia bacterium | reverse complement strand
CGGTGTTTTTCCCCTTCGGCTGGTAGAAGGCGTACACGACGCCGCCCGCGACGACGGGCGAGCTGTGCGAGTCGCCCACGGGCTTCTTCCACAACACCTTGAGGTCGCCCTTCCACGGCTCGATCACATCGGGCACGGTGTTGTCGCGGGTCGGCCCGAGGAACTGCGGCCAGTCGGCCGCGCCGAGGGTGAGTGCGGGTGTGAGTGCGAGAAGGAAGGCAGCGAGGAAGCGCGGCATGGGTCGGCTCCTGATGGTCGAGCAAGTGGCATTGTCGTTTAGCGACGGACCCGAAGGGGCCGCACACGTTAGACGACGGGCAGAGGCGTTCGTGTCGGAATCATGCTATCCGCGAGGGGCTGTTCCGGCCGCGCGTTCAGGAAGTGGTGAAGGGGCGCGTAGTGCCAGCCGGTGCCGTGCGCATCGGCGATCCGCTTCAACTCCGCGACCGCGTCCTCGGTGATCGTCGCCATGCGGTCCTGGTAGGCGGGGTCGCAGAAGTAGATGCGGCAGCCGAGCGGGCGCGCGTCGCGCGCGGTGCAGAGGCCGCCGATCTGGAACGGGCACCCGTCGCGCGACACCGGAAGCGGGTACGCGGGCGCGCCGTCGAGCAGCAGTTCCGCCTCGAACGCGCTGATGAACAGCGTGTGCCCGTACTCGGTGAACCGGCAGCACCGCCCGGAGGCGTCGCACCGCGGCCCGGCGGCGCGCACGGCCGCGTCCGCCGCCGCGTACACCGCCAGCACCGCGCTCCGAACGTCGTCGGTCATGGGTTCTTCTTCTCGGTGCGCCAACTGGCGCGGCACTCGAGCGGGTAGTCGGTCAAGAGCGCGTCAACGCCGGCGGCGCGGCCCTTCGCCCAGTTGTCCGGCTCGTTGCCCATCACCAGCGGGCCGACGAGGAACACCTTCTTGCCGGCCGCGTGAACCCGCTTCACCTCGTCCGCGGTGGGGATGAACCGCACGTACACCCACGAACAGGTCTTGTCCGCGAGCGCGTCGTCGAGCTTACCGGCGGCAGGGCACAGCGCGGCGCAGGCGGCGGCCTTGTTCGCTTCCAGCAGTTTCTCGCGCACAGTTGGCTTCTCGATGGTGATGCCGATGAAGACGAGTTGCTTCAGCACGCCGTACTTGTCCGCGAGCTTGACCACATCGGCCTCGCAGTCGGCCTCCTTCAAATCGACCGCGACGAGCAGGGACGTCGCCTTGCGGTCTCGGATCAGCGCGAAGACCTCTTCGAGCGTGGGCACCTTCTCGCCGGCGAACGTGGGGTCGAACTTCTTGCCCGCGTCGAGCAAGCGCAACTCGCGCAGCGACAGCTCGCCCACCTTGCCGGTGCCGGTGGTGGTGCGGTTCACGGTGTCGTCGTGGAGGCAGACGAGTTGCCCGTCGCGGGTGCGGCGCACGTCGAGTTCGATGGCGACGCGCAGGTCGATGCACGCGGCGAAGTTGGCGTGGGTCTCCTCCGGCGCGTGCTTCACCAGCCCGCGGTGCCCGACCACGACCGGATCGGCCGCCGGCGCGAGCGACGCCACCGCCAGCAGCACGAACAGCGCGCGAGCCATGCGCCACCTCACATCTTGATGACCTTGAGCCGGCGGGAGATTTCTTCCACCGGGATCAGTTCGCCTATGCCGGAGCCGGGGCACACCTCGCACGTCTTCTGCCACTCCTCGGGCGTCTCGACATTACTGTCCCAGAACGGCCAGGTGCGGCACTGGGGCGGGCGCACGGGGTAGATGGTGCAACCCTTCTTGGCGTCGAGGAACACGCAGTCGCCGTTGTCGCGCTCGCGCAGGGTGCGCTTGCCGCGGGCCGAGCGGCTGTACAGGTCGCGCACCTCCGCGACCGGCCGGCCCAGGTACTTGGCGATGGCGGCGAGTTCGTCATCTGTGACCCAGACGAACCCCGGCGCGCCGGTGCAGCAGTCGCCGCACTGCGAGCAGGTGAACCGCAGCCCGTCCGCGTACCACGGCTGCTCGGAGTCGGTCGTGTTCTCGTCGCTCACGAAAGGGCCCAATCGGTTATTTCTTTGGCTTGATGAGTTCGATGCGCCGCGTGGCGGTGTTCAGGTTGTGTTCCAATTCCGCGAGTCGGAGCCAGAGCTCGACCCGCGAGAGTCCGCGGAGGTTTCCCTCGTTGAGAACCGCCGAAGATTGATGGACGAGTTCTTCCACCGGCGGCCGGAGGTGCTTGAACCGCTCGATAAGTTCGTCACGAATCGCGGGAGCGGTGTCGTTCCCGACCAACCGGAGATGCCGAGTATTCTCGTATGTGACAACCGAGTCGGCCAGTTCTTTGAGCTTGACAGCATACTCCTTGAGGAGTGCTGATGCGGCCTGTGCAAAGACGGCATCTGGTTCGACATCAATAGCCGTTGCGTTCACGTTTGGGCCTCCCATTTCTGGAGCGCGTCGAGTGTCTCGAACAGTCGGCGGACCGACTCCGCCTGCATCTGTTGATCGTACCCTTCGGCGTTCGGCTTCAGTCGCTCTCCGGCGCGCGTCGTCCAGTTCTGTATCACCAACGATACCGGACAGATTTCGTGCCGGCGCTCTTTGCTGCCGTGTTCGCCGAACACGTCGGCGATCCGCTGACCGAACGCGCCGTCGCGGTACAGGCTTTCTGCTTCCTGGCGCTCGGGCCACCACAAGTCCTGCTTGGTGACGGCTGTGAGCATTCAGATGCGACCGCGAGCTGTTCGGAGAGTGGTGAGCAACTGATCCAGAACCGCCAGCTCTTCGGCCCGTTGCTCCGCGAGGAGCGCCGGAACGAAGTCGTCCTTGCGAGTTCCGAAGAGGGGGTGGTTTTAATAGCTGTCGCGCTCGAAGGACTGGTGCCCGAACGCCGTTACCAGAACGACACCGCGATACTCACCGGCGGTTACGCCGGCCAGCAGATCGGGCCAGAACGCGCCGCGACGGTGCGGCTGCCTACTAGGTCAACTATTTTGAACAGCGGGGTAGAGTCGTCGGAGTTTGATCCGGGCATCGGCGGTGGTGAATCGCCAGTTCACGCCGACCGCCCGGTCGTTCCGGTCCACCGACCACGGTTCCAATTCCTTCAGCAATTCGTCG
>SXHE01000851.1 GCA_005773755.1 Planctomycetia bacterium | reverse complement strand
GTCATCACGGAGAGCCTGCGGGGGCTGCCGCCGGGGGTGTACGGGTCGCGCGGGACCGTGCTGCCCGTGCGGTGCGGCGAGGTCGAAGTGCCGGCCCGGTCGGTGGTGGTCGGCGGGCTGTACACGACGATGCACGCGCCCCGCGCGTTCGCCGAGCCGAACCGCTTCGCCCCGGAGCGCTGGGCCGGGCACGGCGCGTGCCCGTACTCGAACGTCCCCTTCGGGGCCGGCTCGCGCATGTGCATGGGCGCGCCGCTGGCGACCCACCTGATGCAGATCGCGCTCGGCGCGATCGTGCCGCGGTTCCGGCTCGCGGTCGTGCCCGGCAGCCGCATCGACCGTCGCGCCTCGCTGACGCTCCGCCCCGACCCCGGCATCCCGGTGCTGATCCGCGACCAGGACCGCGCGTTCTCGACCAGCCCCGTCACCGGCGCGATTCACGAGATGGTCGCGCTCCCCTCGCAAGCGAAGGTTCGCACCGCCGCGTGATACAATGGCCCCATCTGGAGGGCTACACATATGGTCGCGCTGTACGTCAACGGGGCGAAGGTCGGCACGCTGGCCGACGCCGAGCGCCTGCTCCCCGAACTGATCGGTCAGTCGAAGACGGTCGAGTTGCGCGACGAGCCGACCGGCCGGCGCATCGGCAGCGTCACGCCGGAACCGCTCTGCCCCTGGGACCCGACGCTGACGCGCGAAGAGATCCAGCGCCGCATCGAAGAACCCGCCGGCATGACCCTCGCCGAGTTCCGCAAACTGCGGGACGCGGCACGATGACCTTCGGGAGGTGGCGCACTTAGCCCCGGAGGGGCGACCGATGGTAGCCGGGGGTGGAGCGAGGCATTGCGAGCGCAACCCCCGGAAGGTACGGCCAAAGTGAATGAAGCCCCGTAAGGGGCGACAGAAACCTTCGCGGTTCGTTCTGTAGCCCCTTACGGGGCTTCGATCATCTCCCAACGTGATCCGGGGGTTGCGCTCGAAGACTCGCTCCACCCCCGGCTACTATTGGTCGCCCCTCCGGGGCTAAAGAGCCACCGTGCGCCCCGTCCTGGCGCTCTCGTAGATCGCGCAGATCAGATCGACGGCCTTCTTCCCCTCGCGGCCGTCCACCGCCGGCGGGCGGTTCGCGCGCACCGCATCGACGAAGTCCGCGAGCTGCCGGCGGTGGCCCTCGAAGCTGATCGCCTTCGGATCGGCCGCGCCGCCCGCCGCGCCCACCTTCGCCGCGAACCGCTCCTTCACCTTCGCGTCGTCCGGCGTTGGCGGCGTGAAGTCCCAGCGCAGCACGTCCTCCTGTTCGATCACCGCGGACCCCTTGTCGCCGTGAACGGCGATCGTCTTCGGGTAGCCGGGGTGAACGCTCGTCGTCGCCTGAATCACGCCGAGTGCCCCGCTCTTGAAGCGGATCACCGCGACCGCCGTATCTTCGACCTCAATGCGCTCGTGCGCGAGCGTCGCGGTGAACCCCGAAACGTGGGTCGCGTCGCCCATCATCCACAGGAGCAGATCGACGTTGTGGATCGCCTGGTTCATCATCGCGCCGCCGCCGTCGAGGGCCTGCGTGCCCTTCCACCCGCCCTCGTCGTAGTAGGCTTGCGTGCGCCACCACTTGCAGGTGGTTTCGCCGAGCGTGAGCCGGCCGAACTTGCCCGCGTCCACCGCGGCCTTGAGCGCGGCGCTGCTATCGGCGAAGCGCGACGGGAAGATGGTGCAGAGCTGAACCTTCGCGCGGGTACACGCCTCGATGATGTCCGCGCACCGCGGCCCGGTGATCTCAAGCGGCTTTTCGACGACGACGTGCTTGCCCGCCGCCGCCGCGACGAGGGCCGGCTCGCGGTGGTTACCGCTGGGCGTGGTGATGATGACGGCGTCCACACCGGGCGCGCGGACCGCGTCTTCGACCGAATGGAACACCGGCACCGCGGGCAGCCCGCTGTCGGCGATGAGCTTCGCGGCGCTCTCCGTGCTGCGGCTGACGAGCGCCGCAACGCGCGCCCCCGGAATGGCGTTGATGGCCTGCACATGGAACCGCGCGATCATCCCACAGCCGACGATGCAGAAACCGAGTTGGTCGGGCATGACATCTCCCGTGAAGAGGACGTGGGAGATTGTAGCGGGGATCAGTGCCGACGTGCGGGTTACTCCGTCCCGTTGACAACATGCACCGGCGCGGGTTCGCCGAGTCCGAGTTCATCGAGGGATTTCGCGTCGAGAAGCGCGAACGCGAGTTCCTCCAACTTCTCCACCGGCCAGAACGTGACCTTCATCTGCTGCTCAATACTGAGCGGGCCGAACTTCTTGGAGAGCTGCCTCGCAATCAGCTTCCGCTGCCCAGTGACATACTGGACGTATTCCCATCCGGTCAGCAACATGATTCTTCCTCCGGTTGCAGAGTAACGGGGTGCGAGCACGGTGCGGCTTGTCAGTCGTCCTCATCTTCGGTGGCGGGCGCGGTCGGGGTGCCGGCGACGGCCTGTTCGACGATGCGGCTTTCGTCGTCGTTCAGCCCATACAGTTCGTACACGAGTCGGTCGATCTCGCGGTCGGTGCCGTCGATCTGCGCCTGGATCGTGTCGCGAACCTGCACCACCTGCGCGCCCGCAAGCTGCGTGTGAAGCGTCTGCATCCGATCCACGAACGCTACGATCTGATCGTGCCGCGCCGTGTCCGCGGTGTTGGTGAAGTCGAGCGGAGGAACCGGAAGTTCTCGCGTCTGCTGGATGATGATCTTCGGGAAATCATCCCGTCTCGCCACACTGTTCACGGTGCGGAAATACCACGACAGCAATT
>SXHE01000850.1 GCA_005773755.1 Planctomycetia bacterium | reverse complement strand
TCCGGCTTCGCGATTGAGACGACCTCACTTCACCGTCAGCAGCTTGTCTTCCTTGGGGAAGGTTTCGATCACCAGCCCCTTCCAGTGCAGCTCCTGGGGCTTGGACTCCGAGTGCAGTTGCAGACCGATCGGCCCTTCCTTGATGCGATCGGGTTGCGGGTCGCGCCAGTCCACCACCTGCACCCCGTTGATCGCGACGCGGACGCGGTTGCCCTGCGCGAGCACCTCGATGTCGTTCCAGTCGTGCTGCTTGCCCACCTTCTTCGCGGGGCCGCCGTCCACGCCCAGCCCGTTGCGGCCGAACAGGTCGTACATGCCGTACCCGGACGGGAACATCACCAGGTGCCCCTTGTAGGTGTACTCGCTACGGTCCTTCTTCGCGTCGGTCACCTTGCCGTCGGCCTTCGGCCACACCTCGCCCCAGAACGACACGCCGGAGTGCATCTCGGAGCCGGGCAGCAGCTTCGACCCGAACGTGAGCCGGAAGTCGGTGAACTTCTGCTTCGTCAGCAGGTACGTGCTGTACTTGAGCGGATCGGTGTTCTTGGACACGATCACGCCGTCCTTCACCGACCACAGGTCGGTGTAGCCCTCCCAGCCGTCGAGGGTCTTGCCGTCGAACAGCTTGATCGTTTCGGTCTTGCCCTCGCGGGGCTTCACGACCGGCGGGTCTTTCTTCTTCGGCGGGTCTTTCTTGTCCTGGGCACCGGCACCAGCGGGCGCGAGCGCGAGCAGCGCGAGCGCGACGAACGTTCTCATGGCAGCATCCGAATGGGGAGGGAGCGGGCGACGGCGAGATGATACCGCGCCCGCCCGTGCGCCGGTAGGTGCCGCGTTCTGATGCGTGTGCTCGGTGTTGGTGCCGGGTTCGCGTGGTTGCCCCCTCCCCTGCGCGGGGAGGGATGGTTGCGGGGTTGCAGAACCGCGAACCTCGACGTGCGTGCCGACCCGATGTTGGGCGCGCAGAATGTTCCGCGTATCGTCAATCGCGAAACCACCCCTCCCCGCACAGGGGAGGGGTTCAAGGCACGCGAACGTACAGCCGCACCGGAAACACGAATGTGAGGCCGGCTCAAGAAGGGCAGAACTCAGGCCGCGGCCAGGTCGCGGTAGAAGCTCTCGAACCGGGCGCGCATGGCCCCGCGACTGAACTCGGAGTCCGCGCGGCGGCGGGCCGCGGCCCCGTACCCGGCGGCGCGCAGGGGGTTCGCCAGCAGCGCTCCGAGCGCGCCCACCAGAGCCGCGCCGTCGTTCGGCGGCACGAGCAGCCCGCACCGGCCATCGTCGAGCAACTTGGCGTTCGCGCCCACGTCGGTGGCGATCACCGCGCGGCCCGCGGCCATGTACTCCAGCAGGGCGTTCGACATGCCCTCGGAGTGCGACGGCAGCACGGCCACATCGACTGAGCGCAGGAAGTTCGGCACGTCGGGCACGGACCCGCGGAGCACGAACCGGTCGCCGAGGCCCAGCTCCGCGTGCAGCTTTTCGAGCTGCGCGCGCTGCTCGCCCTCGCCCGCGACTTCGAACGTCAGTTGAGGGAACTGTTCCAGTGCGGCCTTCGCCGTGCGCATGAGGCCGTCAATGTTCTTGACGGGGCGCAGGTTCGCGACGCACCCGACGCGGACGCGCTTCTTCGATGTGTCCGGAAGCATGAACCGCTTGAAGCGGCTCGTATCGACGCCATTCTCCATCACGACGATGCGCTCCGGGCGGATGCCGTCCTTCGTCACAAGGGCATCGCGGCCGGCGTCGGTGTTCGTCAGCGTCGCGTCCACGAAGGGGCGCAGCATCCGGCCCATGACGCGGTGGCGGCGCGTGAGCCAGTAGCCCAGGTTGTTACGGACGCGCAGCACCTTCTTCACGCCGCACATCTTGGCGAGCGGCGCGCCGAGGTACGCGGCGTCGAGGAAGTACACCTGGAGCACGTCGGGCTTGTGCTCGTGCCAGAACGCGCGGAGCCGGCGGGCGGCGCTCACGGCCTTCGGGCTGAACAGCTTCCGAACGCCGAGCCGCACCACCGGGCAATCGGCCGGTTCGAGCGCGCGCGACAGGTCGTCCTCGCCGTCGAGCAGGACCAGCGACGGCCGCACCTTCGAGCGGTCCAGTTCGCGAATGAGGGCGAGGAGCTGCGACTCGGTCCCGGCCCGGCTGAGCCGGTCGATCATGAAGCACACGCGCACGGCCCCGGGTGCGGGCGCGGGTGCGACGGTCGGGAACCGGAGCGTGGGTGCGAGCAGTGCGGACATCCGTGTCCTCAGTAGTGTTTGGCCGCGACCCGAAAGGGCGCGCGACCGCGAACGGGTGCGGAACGCAAGGTGTCGATCAACTGAAGGTAGGCTTTCGCCTGGGCGTCGAAGGTGAACTGCTCGCGCATGCGGGCGCGGCCGGCGGCCCCGAACCGGGCGCACAGGTCGGGGTCGCGCAGCAGTTCCGTGACTTTGGCCGCGATGCGGGCCGGTTCGCCGGGCGGAACGAGGAACCCGCTGGTGCCGTCGGCGACGGCTTCGGGCGTGCCGCCGACGGCAGTAGCGACCACCGGCACGCCGGCCGCGCTCGCTTCGAGCGCGACGTTGGGCAGGCCTTCCGTGTACGACGGCAGCACGACCACGTCCGCGCCGCCGATGAGCGCGTCGAGGTCGGTGCGGAACCCCGGCAGTACGACGCGCCCGGTCAGCCCCAGCTTCGCGACCTGCGCTTCGAGTTCACCGCGCAACGGGCCTTCGCCGAACAACACAACGCCAGCCCGCGGGTTGTCACGGCAAACGGCGGCGGCTGCTTCGACCAGCACGCCGAAGCCCTTCTCCGGACTGAACCGCCCCGCACCGAGCACGACCTGTGACACCGCACTGTCACCGGCGAAGAACCCCAGCAGCCGCTCGCGCGCCTTCGGGTCGGCGTTCTCGAACGCGCCGAGGCGGGCGCTGTTGCGAATGACGCTGAGCCGGCGGGCCGGGACGCGGCACCAGTTGCGCACCTTCGCGGCCTGCCCGTCGGACACGCACACGACGTGATCCATGAACCGCAGGTGGCGGCGGTCGAGCCACTCGTACAGCTTCACCTTGCGGGTCTCGCCGGTCCACCCGCGCGAGACGGCGACCGCGGGCACGCCGGCGCGCCGGGCCGCGAGCCGGCCCAGAATGTGCGCCTTGTAACCGTGGCAGATGAGCACGTCGCACGCGGTGGCGCGGACCAGTTCGGCCACCTCGCGCACCGCCGCGAACGCTTTGGGGAAATCGGCCTTCAGCGCAACCGTTTGGAAGCCGTGTTTGCGCACTTCGCCGAGGAACGCCCCGCCGCGCCCGCCCTCGGGGAACGTGGCGAAGGTGGTGCGCACGCCGTCGGGCATCGCGCACGCGAGGCCGAGCATCTGGCGCTCGGGGCCGCCGAAGAAGGTGCTGGCGGTGAGGTGAACGAGGTTCATTCCCGTGCGCGTCCGTGCGGCGGGGTGAGAGCGAATCCGTGCAAGGTTGGAAGTGTAGAGGGCGCGAAGGCGTGTTGTCTACCCGAGTTTTTGGGCGCGCCGGCGCGGCCGCAAGCGGCACGCATTATGCGAACAGGTCGGCCACCTTGCACGAGAAGCCGGGGAGCACCGCGCCGCCGTCGAGGGTGGCGCTTCGTGCAAAGAGGCGAACGGATTCGCTGCGGAACTCCGTCACGAACTCTTCTGTCGGATCGACCAGCCACAAGACGCCGATCCCAAAACCGACCAGCAACCGAACACGGCGCATCACCTCGGAATACGGCTCGTCCGTATCGACGATCTCGAACGCGCCTTGCGGGGGGACGGTCGGCCAGCCCTGTTCGACGACCATCGACTCGCGATCGCGCCAGAAGGCGGCGTCCGCGCTAACGACTGTGTCCGAGGTCCGCGCCACGACCATGCCGCAGCGGAGTGTGGCCGATCCGCCGTTGCGTTGGCGGTACTCGTGAAAGGCCATACAGACGTTGCCGGAGACGAGGCCGTGGAGCGCCGAGTGAAGCGGACGATAGACCACTTCCCCGGCGATAAGGTCGTCGATCATCCCGTCTCGGTCCGGCAAGCGCGCGTACTGTTCGAGCGTGATGAGGGGTTGTTGGAGAACCGACATCGCTCGTACCTCCTGAATGCGGAGCGTATCGCCCCCCATTCGCCTCGCACAATCTCATTCCAGTTCGACGTACCTGCGGCGGAGGCGCGCGGCCCGACGACGGTCGGCAGCAGTCTCCGGTTGGTCCCACTGGAACAATCCGGCCGGCTGGACCGCACCGCCGGTGATCGTGCCGATTTCGGCACCGGCCATCTCTAACGTCCAGTTCAAGCCGTGTTCGCGCGACCAACGCACCAACTGTTGAAGGATGAACGCAGCGTCACGAGAGGCCATGAAGGTGTCGTCCCCTTCGTCCGCAGCGGGGCGGAACAGCTTCGTATCGCCGGTGAGTGGCGTCGGCCCCTTTCCCTTCCGTGGCACCTCGAAGAAGATGAACGACTCGCCCCACCACTCGCGCTCGCGGTTCAGGCTCGCCGCGTCAGAAAGCACCGCCCGCTTCACCACGGCCGAAACGGGCTTTGTGGTTTGGTAGGTAAGCGAAACGCCCATCCGCGACACCTCCAAGAGCAACCAGGGGGCCTACGCCCCCCGCTCGCGCACAACCTCAGTCACTTCGCCACGTCGACCCACTTCTGTTGCTTCGCCGAGTCGAGCACGGCGTCGAGCACGGCTTGCGTTTCGAGCGCGTCGCGGAACGTCGGGCCTTCCGGTGTGCCGGTCTCCAGTCCCTTGATGAAGTCGGCCACCTGGTGCGTGAAGCTCGCGTCGTACCCGATGGCGAGGCCCGGCACCCACCAGTTCGCCATGTACGGGTGGTCCGGGCTGTTGTCCGTGACGTGGATGCTCTTCCACCCGCGGATCTTCCCCTCGTCCTTGTAGTCGAAGATCTGCAGCCGGTGCAGGTCGTGCAGGTCCCAGTAGATGGACATGTTCTCGCCGTTGATCTCGAACGTGTACGCGGCCTTGTGCCCGCGGGCGTAGCGCGTGCTCTCGAAGTTCGCCAGCGACCCGTTCGCGTACCGGCCCATGAACGTGCAGGCGTCGTCGATGCCGACCTTCTCCACCTTGCCCGTCAGGTTGTGCATCCGCTCCTTCACGAAGGTTTCCGTCATCGCGCACACGCTGTCGAGCCGGCCGTTGAGCCAGATGCTGGTGTCGATGCAGTGGGCGAGCAGGTCGCCGCTGACGCCGCTGCCGGCCGCGGCCACGTCGAGCCGCCACAGCCCTTGCCCGCCCTGCGGCAGATCGGCCTTGATGGTCCAGTCCTGGAGGAACTTGGCGCGGTAGTGGAAGATGCGGCCGAGACGCCCCTCCTCGATCAACTTCTTGGCGAGCGTGACCGCCGGGATGCGGCGGTAGTTGTACCACACCATGTTCGCGACCTTCGCCTTCTCGACGGCCGCGACCATCTCCTTGCCTTCCGCGGTGTTCATCGCCAGCGGCTTCTCGCACAGGATCATCTTGCCCGCCGCTGCCGCGGCGAGGGCGATCTCCTTGTGCAAGTTGTTCGGCGTGCAGATGTCGATGACGTCGATGTCCGGTCGCGCGATCAGCTTCTTCCAGTCGGTCTCGACGGACTCGTAGCCCCACTGGGCCGCGAACTTCTTGATCTCGGCCTCGTTCCGCGCGCACGCGGCCTTCAGCACGACCTCGTGGTCCGAGGGGAAGAACTGCCCGACCTGTTTGTAGGCGTTCGTGTGGGCGCGGCCCATGAACCCGTACCCGATCATGCCGACGCGAAGCGGTTTCTTGGCCATTGGAAGAGGCTCCGTTAGAGGCGAGTGATGTCGGAAACGATACCAGCGGGGCGCGCCCGCGGCCATGCGCTACCGCTTCTTCGCGGTCACGACGCGCGGGTGGCCGCTGCCGTCCTTCAGCGTCGGGCCGACCTCGAACTCCGCGCGCTCGGCCAGCAGCCCGCGCACGGCGGCCTCTTGCGTGTAGCCGATTTCGAGCAGCAGCGAGCCGCCCGGCTTGAGAAACGGCCCGGCGGCGTTGGCGATGCGCCGGTAGAACGCGAGGCCGTCCGGTCCGCCGTCGAGGGCGATCCGCGGCTCGTGGTCGCGCACGTCCGGCGCGAGCGCCGCGAACTCGCCCGGCGCGATGTACGGCGGGTTGCTCGCGATCAGGTCGAAGGTGCTGCCGCTTGGCACCGGCGCGAACAGGTCGCCTTGCAGAAACGTCATGCGCTCCGTGACGCCGTGCTTCGCGGCGTTCTTCCGCGCGACCGCGAGCGCGTCCGGCGAGATGTCCGTCGCGGTCACGCGCGCGTCCTTCTTCTGGTGCGCGAGGCTGATGGCGATGCACCCGGACCCGGTGCCGATGTCGAGCACGTCCGGCGCGGTCAGCGGCTTGAGCCGTTTGAGCGCTTCGAGCACCAGCACCTCGGTGTCCGGGCGCGGCACGAGCACCGCGGGATCGACGTCAAACGTGAGCATGTAGAACGCGCGCGAGCCGACCAGGTACGCGACCGGCCACCCGCCGACGCGCCGGTTAATCAGCTCCTTGAACTTGGCGCGCTCGGCGTCGGTGGGCAACTCCTCGAACCGCACGAACAGGGCCACGCGGTCGCACCCGAGAACGTGTGCGAGCAGCAGTTCGGCCTCGCGCTTGGCCTCGTCGAAGCCCTTCGCCTTGAGAAAGTCGGTCGTCCACGCGAGCAGCGCCTTGATGTTCCAGATGGTCGGCGTCTGCGGTGCCGGTGTCATGCGTCCGTTCCCGGTTGGTGGTGTCGGTGAGGCGGTATTATCGCGGAACCGCCGCCGCGCCGACAGACCGGTTGCGCCGCGGACCGCGCGGCACGGGATACAACAAGGCCACCGTGTCCGCGGAGCGACCGCCGGATGAAGCCGCGCTACTTCTCCATCGACCTGCTGCGCGCGCTGGCCATCGTGCTGATGATCCAGGTTCACTTCGTCGAGTACCTCTCCACGCGCGAAGACGGTTCCGGCTGGCTCTACGACACTTCGATGATCCTCGGCAGTCTGTCCGCGCCGTTCTTCACGTTCCTATCGGGCGTCAGTTACTCGCTGTGGGTGTGGAAGCAGGAAGACGTGGGCCTGCGCGAGCGCGAGGTCACGCGCCGCACGTTGCGCCGCGGCGCGTTCCTGTTCGCGCTAGGGCTGGTTTTCAACTGCGCGATCTGGCTGCCGGAAGAGACGTTCAACTGGGACATCCTGACGCTGCTCGGCACCGCGTACCTGTTCCTGGCCGTCGCGCGGAAGCTGCCCGGCCCGGTGCTCGCGCTGATGTGCGTCGCGGTGCTGCTGGCGTCGCCGCCGCTGCGGGTCGTGGGCGACTACGCGAGCTACTGGCGGGACTACGAGTACAGCTACGACTTCACCGCGCGCGACGTGCTGTTCGGGTTCGTGGCGAACGGGTACTTCCCGGTGTTCCCGTGGATCGTGTTCCCGGTTGCGGGGTTCGTGGGCGGCAACGCGCTGTTCCGCCGCCGGCGGCGCAACGGCACCCCGCAGAGGTGGGCGGTCGCCTTCGGCCTGGGCCTGCTCGCGGTGGCGGCGGTGGGAGTCGCGTTCGGTTCGCGCCTGCCCGCGGTGCTCGCGCGGTTCTACGCGGACGGCGCGACCGAGTTCCCGGCTTCGACGTGGCACGTGCTGGGAATGATCGGGCTGAACCTCGTCGCGCTGGTGGCGCTGCACCGGTGGCTCGACCGGCCCGCCGCCGCGCCGCGCACCGGCCGGTTCGCCGCCGCGGTGTTCCGCTGGAGCGCGTTCTCGCTGACCGTGTACGTGCTGCACCACATGGCGCTGCTCTGGCCGCTGTGGGTCGCCGGGGCCGCGACCGGGCACGACGATTCGACGGTGTTCTGGCGCTCGGCCGCGTCCGCGCCGGTGGCGCTGGGGCTGGCCGCGGTGTGCCTGATCGTGTGCCACTTCGCCTTGTTCTTCTTCGAGCGCCGCCCGCGGTACGCGCTCGAGTCGGTGATGCGCCGGGTGTGCGACGGGCCGGACCCCAAGAAGGTGTAGCGGCGGCCTCAGATCGGCGAGGTGAGCAACTCGGCGCGGCGCGCGGCGGGGAGCCGCGCGAAGGCCCGCGCCGCGGCGTCCTCGATCCCGCGTACGGTTTTGCCGCACGCCCACCGTCGGTCGCCCAACGGGTCGGTTTCCCCCAGGTCCTTCTTCAGCGCGCGGAACCAGTCCCACGGCAGCACCGCGTGCCCGGCCTCTTCGAGTGCCGCTTCGCCGAACACGTCCTTCGACGCGCGCTTGGTGCAGTAGCCGGGGTGGATGAACTGGCTGGGTGTATTGGGGCGCACCGGCACGCGGCGCTGCGTACCCAGCGCCCGGTAGCCGTCGGCCCGCGGGTCGCCCTGTTCTTCGAGCCAGTCGGCGAACACGGAGCGCGTCTGCCAGTCGTCGCGGTGCTTGTTGATGGCGCGGCGGAAGTCTTCTTCGGTGGTCACGGCCCCTCTCCGCCGGCGTGGAACGCTCGCCCCAATGGTGAGTTTGGCAACCGCCCGCCCGCGCCGCAAGGACAGTTTCGCGAGGGAAACGAAGGCGGGCGCGCCGCGAGGTCGCAGCGCGCCCGGTCGAGATGGGCCTTACCGTTCGGTCGGCGCGGGTGCCGAAGCCGGCGGGGCTTTCTTCTTCGGCTCATCCTTCTTCTTGGGTTCGTCCTTCTTCTTCGGCTCCACCTTCGGAACCAGCGGCGGGTCTACCTTCGGTTTCGGATCCACCTTCGGGACAGGAGGCGGCGGGTCCACCTTCGGCTTGGGTTCGACCTTCGGCCTCGGCGGATCAACCTTCGGTTTCGGTTCCGGAGCCGGTTCTTTCGGCTTGGGCGGCGGATCGACCTTTGGCTTCGGCTCCGGGTCTTTGGGCTTCACCGGCGGAGGCGGATCGACCTTCGGCTTCGGATCGACCTTCGGCTTCGGGTCCACCTTCGGTTTGGGGTCCGGGTCCTTCGGTTTCGGGTCCACCTTCGGTTTCGGATCGGGGTCTTTCGGTTTCGGATCGACCTTCGGCTTGGGGTCGACCTTCGCCCGCGGTTCCGGCTTGATCGCGGGCGGGGGCGGGGCCTTCTTCTCGTCCTTCACCTGCGTTCGGGTGATGGTCGCCTTCGGCACTTCGAGTTTGAGCGACTGCGGCTGAACCACAACGCCGGGTTGCGGGGCCGGGCGCTTGGCAACGGCCGCGGTCTCGGCCTTCTGGCGCTGCACCCCGATCTCGCGGGTCTGCTTCGCGGTCGCGGCCTCGATCCGGCGCACCTCCGGCGTGATCGCCTTGATCTGCGCTTCCGGTTGAAGGGCCGTGGCGACGCGCGCCGGGGCGATCATCGCCACGTCGGTCACGTTCTGCTTGTTCACCGTCACGGTCCGGTTCACCACGGTGACGTTGTTCGTCACGTTGTTGATCGTGGTGTTGCTGATCTTGTTGATGACCGTGTTCTGCTGGGTCAGGTTCACCGGCGGGCGGGCGACCTTGCCCGTGTAGCGCCCGCTGTAGAGGTCGTTGACGCGCGCGTTCCACTCGCGGTCGGTGCGTCGGTTGTACGAGTAGTAGCTCCACAGCGGGTCGTAACCCCAGTTGCGACCGGTGCCGAACCCGATGGTGAACGTGACGCCGACAACCCGCCCGGCCCACGGGTTGTAGCCCAGGCCGACGTACCGCTTGTCGAAGTAGTCGCCGAAGTAGTAGTGGCTGTGCCCGCGCCGCACGAACAGCGCGCCCACCAGGGCCGGTTCGCTCACCACATAGATCGGCGTGTACACGAACGCCGGGCGCACGGGCCGCGTGAACGCGACCGGCGCGAACAGTACCCCGCGCCGCGCGAGGGCGTAGTCCCAGTACCCGTCGACGAACACGTAGCCCAGCGGGGTGCGGCGGAAGTGCGCCGGCACCCACACCCAGTTGGTGCGGTACTCGACCCACACGCCCGGCCGCCAGACGTACTTGTTGCGCCACACATACGAGCCGGGCACGTAGAAGCTGGTCGCGGTCGGCGCGGCCACACTCGGCCCGATTTCGAGGCTGGCCGGCGGTTCCGGCAGGTACTGGATTTCGGGCTGTGTCGGTTCGTCGCGGTCGGGTTCCTGCCAGAACCCGGCGGCCCACTGCCAGCCGCCGCGCACCTCGCGCCACGAACCGGGCACCCACAACCGGCCCGGCGGGGTGTCGCGCCAACACCCGCTGATCCAGATGAACTGCTCCGCGTCCTCGTCGAAGTGCCAGTAGCCCGGAATCCACTGCACGTTGTCGCCGTCCGGCTTCTGGTCCGGCGGCAGCTCTTCAATCGGGTCCGGCGGCTGCTTCGTAACGATGGGCGCGGCGGCCGGCGCTTCCGAGGTCGTGGCGAACGCCTCGTGTACCGGCCCGCGGGCGAGCACGTCGCTACCTTCGGGCTGTGCGGGCTGCGCCTCCACGGGCGGTTGCGCGCCACCCGGCGGGAACAGCGGAATCGGCTCTTGTGCCGTCGATCCGGCACCCAAGAGCGACAGCATCATCGCTCCGAGTGCGGTCGCGGCTAACAGTTTGGGGAACGTGTGTCGCAACGTTGTCCCTCCAGACGCAATGACGGCGAGACGGGCAGGCCCGTTCGTTGAACTCTCTAGCTTGCACTTCTTGCGCCAAGCGCGATCAACTTCTGAGCGCCCGGCGCACGGCCAGCAGGAAGAACAGGCCGAACGCAAGATCACCGGCCCCGTAAATCGCGTAGAACGTCGCCGTGAGCGGGTCGCGGTCCCACACGTCGGGCAAGGTCTTGCCGTGGCGCGACAGCCACACAACCCACGTCCCGACGTAGACCGCCTTTTCGACGGCGAACACCGCGGACAGCGCCGGGTTCGGCAACCGCTTCCCGCCGGCCGCGACGTAGGCCAGCCCCCACAGCACGATGCACAGCAGCCCGAAGCCGCTGAACACGTCCGGGTACAGTTCGCTGAGATAGGTGTTCGTTCCGGCGCGGCTGAACGCGAGCACGCCGAGCACGTTAAACGCGCCCGCGGCCCAGAACCCCGCGGCCCACTTGGTCCGTTCCATGCGCACCTCGCAACGTGAGGGAGTGGCACGAGCGTACCGCGCCGCGTGGTCCCGTGCCTAGCCGAAGCGGTATTGCGCCCGGTGGCCGCGCGCGGTATCATCCGGGCGCAGACACTGGAGGAGGTGGGCCGTGGCACTCGAACGCGAGATGGAAGTGTTCAAGCGCGAACTGCCGGCACTTCTGGCGGACCCCGCCCAGCGCGGGACGTTCGCGCTCGTTCACGGCGAGAGCGTGTCCGGTTGCTTCCCGACGTTCGCTGCGGCGCTCGCCGCGGGCTACGACCGATTCGAACTGGCCCCGTTTCTGGTGAAGGAAGTCACCGACCAAGAGGAGCCGCGCTACTTCTCGCGGAACCTGCGATGCCCTACGTGAGCGGTTCCCTGACGGGCACTTGGGCAATCGTCGATGTGCTCGTAAGCGCGAGTTCGCGTCGACAAGAGCTTCTTGCGAAGCACGGGTTCGCGGTGCCCGCCCCGGTGCCCGTCCGCGTGCTGCTGGACACCGGTGCGTCGATCTCCGGGTTCTCCCCGCGCGTGTTCCGCGCTCTCGATCTGACTCACGTTTCAACTCTCGACGCGCTCACCCCTTCGACCCCGGCCCACGCACCACACCCGTGCGAACTGTTCGATGTGTCCCTCGCACTTGTCGCGGGCGGAAGCGCCCATTGGACCGGGGACACGCAGGTGATGAGCGCCGACTGCTGGCCCCCGAACGAACAACTCGAAGGGCTATTGGGTATGGACGTTCTTCGCCGCGGCTTCTTCCAACTGATGGGACCGGAGCGCAAGTTCGTGTTCGCGTTCTGACGCGCAGTGCCTTTATTTACGCGAAACGCCCAGAGGAAGCCTCTGGGCGTCTGGCGTTTCGTGTTACTGGCGGATCGGCTTCGGGATTTCCGGCGGGAGCAGCACGGGCGGCGGGCGGTCCGGAGCGAGGGGCCGCACTACCGGGCTGCTGCCGAACGCGCCGGCGTCGGGAGCCGGCAGGTGCGTCGGGCGGGTCGGCTCGCCGGTCGGGGTCGAACCGCGGACGGCCTTCACCGGCGGTTCGAGGAACAGGCCGCCGGGCGGGGCCGAACTCCGCAGCTCGGTTCGCGTGCCGCCGTTGCTCGCAAGGCCACCAGTCGTGTCGCGTGCGACCACTCGGGCCGGCGGGGTCTTCAGCGCGGTCAGCCACGCCTCTTCCATCGCGTCGACTGTGTCGTAGCCGTAGACGCGCTCGGCCGCCGCGTTCCAGCTCTCCATCGTGTTGCCGCGCATCCCGGCGTCGAGGAACTGGAGCAGCTTGCCGCGGCCCTCGCGCCCGTCGCCGCCCTTCTTCACGAGGTACTGCGTCAGCGAGTAGCCCTGCGCGTACAGCACGATCATGTCGCGCGGGTACTCGGTCATGCGGAACAGCACGCGACAGCGGATGCCGCGCCCGGCGTTCAGCAGCTCGCGACAGCGGACGTCGTGGCTGAAGCGCTCCTCGTCGTTCTCGCTCAGCACGCTGCCGCCCTCGTCGGCCCAGCGCGGGACCGGCTTGCCGAAGTGGTTCGCCAGGACCGTGTGCGTGACCTCGTGCGGCAGCACGCTGTTGAGGAGCTGCTTCGCGTCGCCGCGGATCTCCATCGAGATGCTGGTGACGGTGGACTTGCCGTTGGCGTCCTGGCCGAAGGTGAACGTGGTCGCGCCGCCGGCGTTGCCCGCGGTGATCTGCACCTTGAGGGGGCAGCGGCGCGACCACTGGGGCATCTCGCGCCCGGTCCACTCCAGCGCCTTCTCCTTGCGGTAGAACTCGGCCATGTCGCCGAACTTCTTCGCAAGCTCCGGCGTCGGGGCTTCCGTGCTGAAGTTGTCGCTGTTATACGTCGCGGCGGGCGCGAACGCGGGTGCCAGTAGCACCGCGATGAACGCGCTCAAGTGCCGACGAAGAGTCATTCCCTTGACCTCCGTGGTGAGTGACGCGGCCCGTTAGTTCGGCCATGAATCAAGGGTGCGTCGGAAGTCTAACCGCATTCGCTGTGCCGGGAACCTCGGAGCGTCCCTCGGCGCGGAAATGTGTGGCCGTAACGTGCGGCGTGGGCAGCGGTTCGGGATTCCGCACATGGTGCGGGTGGAGCGGGCGCGCGGCGCGAACGGTGTAATAAGTACAGCCGGAATCGCGCCCCGGCGGCGTGCAAGAATTACAATCGCGCCGGGGCGAATGTCTCCTGTTCCGCGCGGCTCCGTTTACTAGATATTCCCCACCTGATTATCTCACGAGACTCACCGATGTCCGCCCTCCGGTTGCCGGTCGCGCTCGTCGCGATCCTGCTCGCGGCCCCGCTCGGTTCGCGCGCGGCCGACGCGCCCGCGCCCGCGCCCGCCCCGCAGACGTTCGAGTTCCACCGCGACCACGTCATCGGCACGTCGCTCGATTTGCACGTCGTCGCACCGGACGAGTACACGGCGGAGGGCGCGGAGTTGACCGTGCTCAACGAGATCGAGCGCCTGCGCAAGGTGTTCAGCACCTACGACGCGACGAGCGAGATCAGCAAGCTGAACGCCACCCGCGAGCCGGTGAAGGTGAGCGCAGACATGGCTGCTGTGCTTAAGGCGTACGACGTGTGGCAGCGGAAGAGTGGCGGGGCGTTCAACGGGCAGGTGGGCGACCTCGTGCGCGCGTGGAAGGACGGCGAGAAAGCCGACCGCGTGCCGGACGCGCTCACCCTCGAGCGGATCGTCAGCGACCTCGCCAAGCCCGGCTGGAAGCTGGACGACGCGACCAACACCGTAACGCGGCTCACCGATCAACCGCTGAACCTGAACGCCATAGCGAAGGGCTACATCATCCAGAAGGCGGCGGACGCGGTGCGGAAGGAGCACCCGACCGTGAGCGGGTTGCTCGTCAACCTCGGCGGCGACGTGCTCGCGCGCGGCGCGCCGCCGGGCGGCACCGGCTGGGCGGTCGGCGTGCAAGACCCGGCCAACCACTTCGACAACGCAGCCCCGCTCGCCGGGCTGCGGCTCACGAACCAGGCGGTCGCCACCAGCGGCGGCTATCAACGGTTCTACACCATCGGCGGCAAGCGATACTCGCACATCTTCGACCC
>SXHE01000849.1 GCA_005773755.1 Planctomycetia bacterium | reverse complement strand
CTCGCACAGCACGATGCCGGCGTCGTTGATGTAGTAGTCCTGGCTCGACCACACCGCGCCGGGGAACGCCTGCATCACGAACCGCCGCCCGTTCTTGGGTTGCACGTCGAGCCACACGTTCACGAACGGTCCGGCCGTCAGGCCGGACATGGTGATGTGGCCGAACACGATCTTGCCGTCGGCGGTCGCGGGGCCGGTGGCGATGAACGCGGAACAGTGGTCCTTCTTGACCGGGCGCGGGGCCGGCGCGCGCGGCAAGCCCGGCCGCGCCGGGAACTCCTTCCCCTCAAGCCCGGTCGGGGTCGCGTCGAGCGCGCTGTCGAGGCACTCCAGCTCCATCCAGCAGTTGACCGTGACGATGTCGATGAGGTCGATGTCGCGGTCGTCGAAGCTGGCCCCGGCGTCGGTCGCGCCCTCGGCGATGCCCTTCATCTCTTCGAGGTACTCGACGTCGATCTTGCGCATTAACAGCGCGTTGACGATCTGCCGCGCCGACTTCCACCCGTTGGTTGGGGCCTTCACGCTGCGCTCGGTCGCCAGCATCCGAATGTACGCGGCGATTTCCTTCGACAGCAACCGGCCCTGCTGGTAGCCGCGCACATACGGCTCGCCCTCGACGTGAACGACGACCCACCCGGCCTGCGGGTAGCGGTACGCCGGGCCGTAGCGGACCACGTCCTTCGCCGCGGGCCGGTGCGCCGCCGGCACCTCCGGCGCGGCGGCGGGAGTGGGCGAAACGGGCAACAGGGGCAAGAGGGCGAGCGGCAGAAGGAAGAGCAAGCGGCGCATACCAGGCTCCGAAGCGAATGAATGCGCACCAGCATCGCAGATGCGCGCGGCGTTGGAAATGGCGAACCGCAACTGGCGCTGCATCGCGAAAGCGAACGTGTTATTGGGCGGACGGTGGCGTGATCGGTACCCGTCGCGAGGACTCGGAATGCTTCCGCTGCGCGTGCGTATCGGGCTGGTGTCCGTGGCGCTGCTGGCGCTCGTCGCCTGCACCACGTCGAACTGGAAGATCGTGCCGCCGGTGGCAAAGGAGCACGACGCGAAGGCCGCGGCCAGCGGCGTGAACGCCTTTGCCGTTGACCTGTACGCCCAGCTTCGCGCGCAGGACGGGAACCTGATCGTCTCGCCGTACAGCATCAGCACGTCGTTGGCGATGACCGCGACCGGGGCACAGGGCAACACCCGCGCGGAGATGGAGAAGGTGCTTCACCTGCCGCCCGGCGGGAAGGTCGGCCCGGCGTACCGCGCCATGACCGATGGCACCAACGGGAGTACTTGGCTGGGGGGCAAGTCGCACGCGAAATACTCAGAGCTTCACGTCGCCAACTCGCTCTGGCTCCAGCAGGGCGACACCTGGAAGAAAGAGTTCCTCGCGACCACAAAAGACGACTTCGGCGCGACGCTGTCCGGGTACGACTTCGTCCGCGACGCCAACGAAGGTCGCAAGCGCATCAACAAGTGGGCCGAGGACCGGACGCAAAGCCGCATCAAAGACCTCGTGCCCGAAGGCGCGCTCGACGCGAACACGCGCCTCGTTCTCGCAAACGCCATCTACTTCAAGGCGAACTGGGCTTCGCAGTTCAAGAAGGACGACACGCGCGAAGACAACTTCGCGCTGGCGAACGGGCAGACGGTTCGCGTGCCTCTGATGAACCAGACGGGCAAGTTCTGGCTCGAAGAGCGGGCCGGGTTTCAGGTGCTGAAACTGCCCTATGCCGGCGGCGCGACGGCGATGTATGTGCTGCTGCCGTGGGCGAAGGAGCCGCTCGCGGGGCTGGAGCAGAAGCTGACCGCACAGAACTTGGAAATGTGGACGCGCGTCTCCGACAAGCAACAGCTCGAAGACGTGAAGGTGGCGCTGCCGAAGTTCAAGTTCACGGTGCCGACCGAACTCGCGGGCGTGCTGCACCAGATGGGGATGCGCGACGCCTTCGACCCGGCACGGGCGAACTTCGCCGGCATGACCGAGCGCGCGGACGGCCTGCACATCAGCCGCGTGATCCACAAGGCGTTCATCGAAACCGACGAGGTGGGCACCGAGGCCGCCGCCGCGACCGCGACCGTGATGTCGTTCCGCGCCGCGCCGTCGGAGAAGACGTTCCGCGCCGACCGGCCGTTCCTGTTCGTCATCAAGCACGAGCAAACCGGGGCCGTGCTGTTCATGGGCCGCGTCGCGAACCCCTCGTAGGTCACGAGTGGGGGCCGTTCTCGTAGGTCGCGGTCGAGCGAGGCTTTGCGAGCGAGGCCCGACGGCCAGCGCGTCCGGCGTGTCTCGCTTGCGCGCCTCTTCTGTAGCCGGCCTCAGTGAGGCCGGAGCTACACGCGCGGCCCAGCAACCGCGCGATACGCGAGCTTCACCGCGCGGTTCGCCCCGGCCTCACTGAGGCCGGCTACAGTAAACGGCCTTCGGCAGATGCGCTTGGCTCGCTGGCAGTCGGGCCTCGTCGCAAAGCCTCCTCGACCGCGACCTACGCGGGGCGCGTCGTATCAATCGCCTCCTTGCCGAACCGCGCTTCCAGCGCGGTTCGCTGCGACGCGCTCAGGTTGTTGCCGCTCACGTTCAGGTAGAACAGGTTCACCTTCGCCGGGTCGGAGTCGATCAGCCGGCGGAACCCGTCCGAGCCGATGCCGTTGTTCGCCAGACCGAGCCACCGCAGCGGGGCCGGTTCCTTGCGCCGCGTCAGCTCCTTCACGATCTCGTCCACGCCCGCGCTGCCCACACCCTGCCCGGTCAGGTCGAGCAGGCGCAAGTGGTTCCACGGGATCACCCAACCCAGGTCGAGTAACGTCAGCGCGCTGGGATCGGGAAGCCCCCAGCCCAGGCGCAGTTCCTCCACTTCGCGCAGGCACCGGCTGGCGAGCGTACGCTGGATCTGGTCCGACGAGAACACGACGCGGTTCAGGTTGAGGCGCAGCAGCATGCGGTGGTCGAGTCGCGGGAGCGCGTCGGACAGGCACACGCCCAGGTGCGACAGCTCGCGTAGGTCGAGGCCGGCGAGCGCCGGCAGCCCGGGGCCGGTGAGCAGGCCGTTCAGCCACGGCGGGAGAATGGGCCGTGTACCGAGCGACAGGTCGGTCAGGGTCGCGAGCCGCGGGTTCTCGCCCAGGTACTGAATCTCGACCGGCGAGTGGTCGAGCGCGGACAGATCGAGGCACGCGACGCGGGCCAGTTCGGGCGTTTCGAAGAACCACGACAGCGAGCCGACGAGCGGGGTGCGCACGGGCTGCACCGCTCGGATCGGTTCGACCGCAAACATCGCCGGGGCCAACTCGTGGAAGTTCGAGGCGTCCACTCGAACGTGTTCCACGAAGCCGCGGGTGTAACTCCAGTTGGTCGCGCGCCCGCCGCGCAGGTGCGGCTCCCAGTCGCTGCGACGGTTCTCGTACACGCGCTGGGCTTCCGCGGCGCGAGCCCGCGCGACAGGGCCGAACGGCTCGGCCCGCGCCGCTTCGATCTGAAGGCGGATGAAATTGCCGCGGTCCGCGTCACCGCTGTCCATAAGCCAGTCGGCGAACATCAGTCGCGGGGTGTCCTCGTCCGGGTTGGCGAGGATCGCGGCGAGAAGCGCGTCGCGTTCGTTCATGGGTGCTTACTTTACATCAAGCACGAAGATGTCGCTGCCGCCGGCGCGGGTCGAGACGAACGCCAGCTTGTTCCCCTGTGGGTGCCACGCGGGGGACGTGTCCTGCGCCTTGTTCGCGGTCAGGTTCACCAGTTCCTTCCCCTCACTCGTCATCAGCCACACGTCGTAGTTGCCGCCGCGGTTCGACACGAACGCGATGTGCTTCCCGTCCGGCTTCCACGCGGGCCATGCGTCCAGGAACTCGCCGTCGGTGAGCTTCGTCACCTTGCTGCCGTCGGCGTTCATCAGGTGAACCTTCTGTCGCCCGCTGCGCCCGCTGGCGAACGCGACTTTCGCGCCGTCGGGCGAGAAGGCCGGGTGCAGGTCGTACGCGGGGTCGTTGGTCAGACGTTTGATGTCCTTGCCGTCGGTGCCCACGGTGTACAGGTCCGGGTTCCCGTCGCGCGTGGACACCCAGAGCACCCGCTTGCCGTCGGGCGCGAACCGCGGCGACTCCTCGAACGCCTTGTGCGGTACGAGCGTCCCGTCCTCGGTGCCGTCGGCGTTACACACGTTGATGCGCAGCTTGCCGTCGGTCCCTTGAAGCTGGTCGTACACGTAGACGATCCGCTTGCCGTCCTTCGAGTAGTGCCCGTCGAAGTGCGGTTCCTTGTGCTCCGGCAACAGTCGCTTCATCTCGCCGCCGTCCGCGGGCATCGTCCACAGGCTCATCTTCCCCTCGTGGATGCGCGTGAACAGCAGCGTCTTGCCGTCTGGCGACCACTGGAGGTTCTGCTTGAAACTGCCGTCTTTGGTGAGCCGCACGGGTTCGGGCGCGGGCGCGCCCGGCAGCAACGAACAGACGACGAGGAGTGTCGGCAACATGTCGTTCGCCTCAACAGGACGCGCGCGTCAGTACCGCGGCACGTTGGGATCGACGGTGAGCGACCAGCGGTCGATGCCGCCGGCCAACGACGCGGCCCCGATGCCGGCGCGGTGCAGGATCGCGGCCCCGCTCAGGCTCCGCACCCCGTGATGGCAGTACACCACGACCGCCGCGCCGTCGGGTCGCACCTCATCGACGCGCCCGATCAGTTCGCCCAACGGGATCAGCACACTACCGGGCAGCGCGCAGTGCTCGTGCTCCTCCGGCTGGCGCACGTCGAGCAGCAGCACCGGCGCGCCCGAATCGAGCAGCGCCTTCAGTTCGGCGGGTTGCATCTGGGGAATCATGCGATGTCCGGGAGGCCCAGTTTGGTGAGGTACTCGCGCTCCTTCGCGCGCATCTCGCGCTCGCCGGCGGCGTCGGTGTCGGTGTAGCCGCACAGGTGCAGGCACCCGTGGACGACGTACAGGAGCAGTTCGAGGGTCGCGTCGTGCCCACGGTCGGTGGCGTACTCCGTCGCGATCTCGTACCCGATGACGACCTCGCCCTCCAGGGGCTTCGCGCCCGCGTCGGTGTACGGGAAGGTGAGCACGTCGGTCGGTTCGTCGTGATCGAGGAACTGTTTGTTGAGCCGGTGGATGTGGGCGCTGTCGACGAACGCGAGCGTGACCTTGCACGCCCTCACGCTCTCGCCCTCGAACACGGCGCGCGCCGCGTCCTTCAGCTTCTGGAACTCCAGCGGGTACTCGTACGGGTTGGCAACGGAGACGCGCAGCATGGGGATATGGTAGGGAACAAAACGAGCCGGAAGCG
>SXHE01000848.1 GCA_005773755.1 Planctomycetia bacterium | reverse complement strand
GGCCCGTTTGCGTTTGAGCGGAACAACTCACACGGCGGCGGCGACCTTTCGGGCCTCGCTCGCGGTCATCTGCGGGGCCGGACCGCCCGTCTGCATCGCGGTCCAGAACTCGGCGGCGTGGGCGACGGCCGCCTGTTCCAGCACGGCCAGGACGGACCGCTTCCACGCCTGCCACCACCACGTTTCCGCGCGGGCTGCCGCGAACAGCCGGGCCATGCCCGCTGGCGGATCGAGTGTGGACACCGCGCCGAGCGGCTTCGCGTTCTTGAAGATGTCCGCGAACCACTTCTCGACGATCGGCCCGAAGAACTGCCAGAGGAGCGCGATCAGTGCGGTCCAGTTCATGAGTCACCGTTTCGGGTTTGAGAGCTTCACGGGCTGCGCGCCGTTGGACGTGCCCGCGAGATTCGGGTACTTGCTGCCGGCGAAGTCGTACCGGTAGATCACCGGCCCGCCCCGCTTCTCGCCGGTGCCGGCGTCGAAGCTGCTGTCCGTGAGCGTCAGCACGTCGCCGTCGAGCGCCCAGGTGCCGGCCCAGACCGTCGCGCGCTGCGGCGGGTGGTCCGCGAAGATCGACGAGTACGACCCGTCTTTGTCGAAGCAGATCACGCCCGCCGGCCAGTCGTCCCATTCGTACCGCCAGAAGCCGACGAGCGCTTCCGCCGTGAGTTTCGGTGCGGGCGGTTGCTTCGGCACCGGGGCCGCGCCGCTCGCGGACAGACACAGCAGCGCGTGGGCCAACAGCACCCGGAAGTGGAGACGCATGACAGCCTCCGCGAGAGGGAATCAGCCGCGCCCGAACAAGCCGCGGCGCGGGGCGCTCGGCACCGGGCACACGCCACCGGGACAGCCGGACTGAACCGGTGACACGGGCAGAGTGAACGACTTCACCGCCGGCGGTTCGGCCTTCTTCGCGACGCCGGGAATCGGCCGGTATACGCCGTCGGGGTGAAGCTCGTTCACGGTCCCGTCGGGCGAGATGTGCAGCGGGCGCACGCGGCTGGCCGCCGCGGTCGGGCACTTGGCCGGACACTCGCCCGGCGCACACTCGCAGTCGTCGCCGCACACGCAGATCGCCTTGATCGACTTCGGCGCGGGCGCGACCGTCTTCGCGCCGACCAGCTTCTCCAACTCGGCGACGCGCTTCTCCAGGTCCGCGATCCGCTTCTCCGCGGACTCGACCCGCCCGTCGATCAGGTAATACTTCTTCGGGGCCGGCGCGTCGTCGCCGCGGGCCGTCGGGCACCCGGTCGGCACCAGGGCCAGCGCGGCCAGGGCCAGCAGCACGGCGGGCCGGGGCGCGTTCGGGATCAGGGGCGCGGTCATCGGACGGCTCTCCAAGGGGTTGAGGGCGAGCGTGGCGGGCGAGCCGAATTCACCACTTCAGGACCAACTCCCGTTCGAGTGGCGCGCGGAACGGGCCGGGCCGCAGCCCGGACTTCGGTTCCGCGCGGGCCTGGCTCTGGACGACACTTCTCACGGCCCAGAAGCCGCCGATCTGCCGGCCGAACCGGGCCTCCGGGATGACGCAGTTCCCGTTCAGCCCCCACGACGGCGACCAACTGTTCCGGGTGCGGATGCCCCACACGCCGTTGCGCTGTTCGAGGCCGTAACCGCACAGCGCGTGACCGCCCGCCCCGCCGCGGCCGACCGCGGGCAGCCAGCCGGCGGAATCCGGCGTGTCCCCGTCGAACCACATCAGCCCTTCGACGATGAAGAACCCCTGTTGCAGGGCGCTCGCCATCGCCTCGAAGTCGGGGCAGAGGTAGCACTCGACGGCGCGGAACTTCTTCCGCTCGGCCTGCACCGCGGCCGTCGAATGCTTCCGCCCGTCCCAGACGTAGGGCACGGTCTTCGCGGTCGCGACCCCCTGGTTCACCGCGGCGTCGAGACCGTCCTCCAGGAACGAACCCTGATCGACGCCGTCGTTGATGAGCGAGTACAGGTCGCCGGCGGACAGCTTCACGTACGGCAGCCCGGCCTGCGCGCGGCACGCTTCGAGCGCGGTGCAGGTCGCCGAAGCGTTGCACTGGCCGCGCCCGTTTTGGTCGTACACGGGCGGCAGGAACGTCGAGAGGTCAACCGGCTTCCACTTGTCGCGCGGGATCAGCGGCACCTTCGGACTCTCGCCGAACTTCGACCACGCCAGCCGCATCTTCCCGCCGGCCCGCTCGTTGTTGCCGAGCTTCCGCGGCGTGGGATCGCTACCGATGAGTTTCAGGAACCCGGTCGCGTCGGTCGGGCACGCGCCGGCGAACAGCTCGCGGCCCTGCGCGTCGAACGTGAACAGGTAGGGCAGCGTCTTGCCGGCGGCGCGCTCGACGAACGCTTTCCCCGCCGGGTCAGTGGCCGTGTCGCCACCGACGGCGTAGAGCCGGTGCGTGAGTCCCGCGGCCTTGTAGTGCGCGGCCACCTGGGGACTGCCGAGGATGTCGCCACGCCACGCGCCGGCCTGGGCGGTGTCTTCAACCACGACGAACCGCTTTACGGTGCCCGCCGGCGTCGGCTCTGGTTGCGGGCCGGGCGGAACCGGCGGGGGCTGCGGGCCTTGACCGCCGTTGACGTCCACGGTCGCGGACTGGATTTCCGACTCGGCTTTGAGGCCCAGCGGGATGAGGTCAAGTTCCAGCCGCCCGGCCTTGCCGGAGATCGCCTCCACGAGATACACGCACGGGCCGGGGTAGGTCCGGGTCTCGATCTTGCCTGCGCCGTCCACGAACTTCGCCCGGATGCGGACCGGCCCGACTTCCTTTGTCACCGCGACCAGGCCCGCGGGGTGGACGCGCAGCACGCTCTCGGCTTTCGAGTTCACGACGTAGAGCACGTCGGCGGTCAGGTTCGGCACCGCGCCGGGAACCGGCGGGGGCGGGCTGGGGGCCGGTTCTACCGGCGCGGCCGGGAACACCGGGTATGAGTCCGCGGCCGGCGCGCCGGCCAGAACCGCCGCGAGCGCGCAAAGGGCCAGATACGGAACATGGCGTACCATCGAAAAGGGCCTCGGAACGCGGGCGGGGCCGGCTAACCCTCGGCGGGCGCGCGGGGCAGGGACCGGTGTTCGTCGGTCCGGTCCTCCAGGCTCTTCACCCGGCCGTTGAGCTCCGCGACCCCGCCCGCGATGTGCTTGAGTTCGGCCGTGATGCCCGCGGACATCTTCTCCAGGGCCGCGTCGCGGCGCCCGTGGGCCGCGTCGTTGCGGGCGTTGTCGCGCTCGCGCTCGTCCCGGTGCTCGGCCAGAAGCCGCTCGTGCTCGGCGAAGATTTTCGGGATCAGCACCCGGCCGACGTACACCACGACCAGCGTCAGCAGGCCGAACGCGCCGGCCTGGATGAGCGGGCCGAGCAGGTTGTCGGTGGCGGCGTCCGCGATCAGCATGTCGGCACTCCGGTCGTCTGAGTGTCTGTGGCTCGCCGCCGTCAGCCCGTCCCCTTGCGCCCGAGCAGCTCGTCGGCGGCGGCGGCCGAGAACGTCGCCCGGACCCATGTCTCGACCGCGGCCGCAGCGGCGTCGCGGGTCGCGAACTCGCCCAGGCGGACCGGCACGCAGGCGAGGTACTTGGTCCCGGCGCGCCCGTGGATCGCCTTCACGTACCGGGGCAGCCCGGGCCGCCGCCCCTGCCAGTACTCCAGGATCGCGGCCCGCGCCGCGCCGCGCGTCGGGAACAGGCCCAGGTTGTCGCGGCCCCCGGTGCCCCCGCCCTGCGTGCCGTCGAACGGCCGGGCCTGGTACCGGCCGCCCTTCACGCGGCGGATGTACCGGTCCGGGTCGGTGGCCAGCCGCGGGAGCCGGGGGGCCGGTTCGGCGGCGGCCGGCCGGTCGGCCACGATCTCGCGCTGGGTCGCGGCCGGGAGCTGCGCGATCGCCGCGGCCGAGGACACGCTCATCCGGTCGGCCTCGACCTCGGCGACCAGTTCGGGCACGCCGCGGTCGATCACGGCCTGCGCCCGCTCGACCGACCGCGTGCCGACGTTGAGCAGGGTCGCCGCCTGGCGCTGGGAGGTTCCGCCAATTGGCGGGACCGCGCGGCCCGCAGAACCGGCACGACCGGCCCCCGGCCGGTGCTGGTTGTCGCCCCGCCGGGCCGTCGCCAGCCGCGCCGCGATCATGGCCCGCTGGCTCTCCGAGTAGTGCCGGCGCTGCAGGTTCAGGGAGACGACGAACGCGGCCAGGTCGGACTCGCGCCCGGCCCACTCCTCGCTCGCGAACTCGACCAGCAGCTCCTCGCACGCCCGGCGGCGCTCGCGCCCGTCGATCAGGAGGCCGCGGAACGTCCGGCCCGGCTCGCGCTGGCCGTGGGCCGCGACGTCGGCCTTGAACGCCTCGAACTCGTCCGCCCCCATCCGCGGGAAGGCCGCGAGCAGCGGGTGCGGCTCCGGCCGGGCGGGTTGCTGTCGGGATCGGGTCGCGACCATTGAAACTCCGGCGCGGACGCGCGAGAATGACAACGGCCGGGTCACGTCCGGCGCGCAGAAGTGGGGCGGAGGAACTAGCGGTTCCTCCGCCCCTTGTTCGTTGGGGGTCAGTTTGCGGCGGGCGGTTGCCCGGAAGGGAGTGGGCTACGGGCGGCGTCCGCCTCGCTGCGGCGCGCCCGCGGCGCTGAACCACGTTGCCAGCACGACGATCTCGAAAGCCAGGGCCAGCGCCGGCCCGGCCGCGAGCTGCCACCAGGGGACGTCGGCCAGGTACGTCCAGCCGGCCCACTTGAGCGCGCAGAGGCCCGCGCCGGCCAGGACGACGCAGAGGGCGACGCCGGCGGAGTCGGACATACGCGCGGCAGGTTTTGGCGGGGCGGTCATGTGGTCGGTCCTCGTGCGTGATCGGAGCCGTCGGTTACGCGGTGGACGCCCGGCGCTCCGTGGGCACTTGCGCGCCGTGCGAGGTCGCGAGGGCGAGGATCGCGGGCTCGTCGGCGCGATCCCACTCCACGGAGCAGGGCAGCGCGGCGGCGTGCGCGTCCCATTCGGCCAGCGGGACGAGGTACGGGTCGCGGGCGGAGTCGTACCGCGCATTGTGGGCCGGATACCAGCCGAGCAGATACCCCTCGTGCACCCAGCGGAGTTCCGGGTTGCCCGCGGCGCGGGTTGCTGGGCGCGGCACCAGGACGTGTCCGCCGCCGCACCGGAAATTGTGCGCGCTGATCGTGCCCGCGCGGACGCGCGGTTCGGCCGTGCCGTCGCGCCACTGGTACTGATTCGGCGCGACCCGCACCAGCGCGCCGCCGAAGCAGGTGAGCGCCGCACCGGGCAGCACGCCCCGGACCGCGCGGACGTGCTCCGCGAAATGCGGGTGGCTTTCCTCGATGGCGTCCGCGTAGGCCAGCCACGCGGTATCGTCGGTCGGGTTCGCGCGGAGATAGGGCATCAGCGCGAGTGCGTCGGGGGGTGCGGGTGTGGCCACGGGCGTATCCTCTAGGCGCAGGTGAGACGGCCCGCCGCACGGTGCGGCGGGCGGTGCGGGTGAACTACTCGGCGTCGTCGAGATCGACGATCTCGATGTAGTCGCAGTCCTCGGTGGACATCCGCAGCCCGCGGGCGCGGAGCCGGCGGGCCAGATCGTCGCGCACCATGTCGCCCATCTCGTCGCTATCCTCGTAGCTGATGGTGTCGCCGGCCACCAGCGACTCCCCCATCTCCATCGACTGCTCCATCGAGGGCATATCGTGCATCTCTGTCTCCCGGTCCGAGGTACTGGCCCGCGATGCGGTGTGCGTCGCGTCGCCCCCACAATTAACTATACGCAATCGCGTATCATATCTTGCACGGATTCCGGGAGATGTTCCGCGCGGCCCGGCCGGGTGCGACAAGGGCCGGACTATTCGTCGCCCTTCTTCGGGCTGTACCCTTCGGGGCGGCCGGCGCGTCGCTGCTTCTTCTTGAAGGCCTCCACGTCACTTCGGGCGAAGAGTCGCGAGTTGCCGAACTTCTCGGACGCCAGCCGGGGCGGGCCTCCCGTTTTGGCGTCCGGGCGCGCGAACTGGTCGACGCGGGCCTTCGAGACGCCCAGCGCCGCGGCGACCTCCGCTGTGGTCATGTAGTCTTTGCGCCCGGCCATACCGCCAGTGTACGCGCAACCCTACGCGACCGCAAAGATTAAAACCGCGAAGACGGGTCGGGTTTCGCGCAATAAAATATACGCGAGTGCGTATAGTAAGTGTGGCGACCAACACGACGGAGGGCACTGCGATGACGTTCGACGAACTGAAGGCCCGCGCCGCGAAGCTGATCGAACGCGGGCACCTGAGCGACGCGGCCGACATCGACGCGCTGCTGGCGAAGCTGGCCGCGTGCGCGACCGAGGCCGAAATCGACGCGCTCAAGCGCGAGGCGCAGCGGTGGGAGTGGGCGACGCGGCCGGTCGAGCCGTGGGTGAGTCACGAGAACGCGCTGGCGATGAGCGCGAACTGAGTGCGGCGGGGCCGGGGCGAGCGGTTCGCCCCGGCGGTTTCTGAACACGAACGGAGGGCTTCACATGGTGGACGAACTGGCGAACGCGCTGGACGAGGCGGTCGAGGTCCGGGGCGGCCACGCGATCGGGGTGCGGCCGGGCGGGGTGCGGCCGGGCGGGGTGCGGTTCGGAAGCGAGCGGTACTCGGGCGGCGGGCGCACGGTCGTGCTCCTCGCGTTCGCGACCGGCACCGCGCAGGTCGAGATCGAGGAGTTCGGCCGCACGGCCGCCCGCGAGGCCGAGGTCGTCGGGTTCGATTCGGTCGACGAGGCCCGCGCCGAGTACGAGCGGCTCAAGGCGGTCCTGTTCGTCCGCGAGTGGGTCGAGTGGGTGCTGGGGCCGCTCCACAGCGCGGGTATCGTCCCGGCGTGCTTCCGCGAGTCGATCCTGGCGGGCGACCTGGACGCGCTGGTGATCGCGGCCGACTGGCAGGACGAGCGCGACAACCCGAACGCGGCGCTGCTGCTCCGCGCGGCGTACCACAAGGTCCGCGGTGAGGCCAACGTCGCGGTCCACGCGGGCAAGGGCGTGACGGCCGTGCTGAACCCGCACGTCGTCACGAAGCGCGGCCCGGCCAAGCCGGAGGCGAGCGGCCCGGTGCGGGCGGTCGTTGTGACGGCCGGGAAGAGCGTGCGGATCGTGTCGGTCGTGGTGAAGTGCGAGAGCCGGTCCGACACGAGCAACCCCGGCGGGCGCGTGGTCACCACCACGACCTGCGTCGAGGAGCGCATCTTCCGCACGGGCGACCAGGCCGAGTACGGGAGCTACAACCTCGTCTACTTCGCGCCCATCAGGGCGCTCACCGCGAAGACGGTCGTGATCGCCGAGGACGCGCCCGTGTCCGGCACCCGGCCGACGCACCGGCTCACGCTGGCCCAGTTCGTGGAGAAGAACCACGACTTCGATCTGGCGAAGGCCCGGAAGCGCAACAGCGAGTGGATGGACTAACCAGGAGGCCGGGCAATGGAGCTGTTCACGCTGGCGGTCGGGGCGAGCTTCGCCGCCGGGTATCTGGCCGCGCTCGCCGTGCTGCGGGTGCGGGAAGAGCAGAAGCGGTACCGGGGATTGTGACGGGAGGGCGGGCGGATGCTGTCGCGCTACACGGACGGGACGATTGTCGTCGAGGTGCGGGCCGCAGACGCGCAGACGCGCGGTACGGCGGGCGGCCCACGGTGCGCGTGCGGGTCGCGCCGGCCGCGCTCGCGGACTGGTACTACCCGCTGGCCGGCGACGCCGAGACCGCGCTGCTGATCGAGCCGTGCGCGGCCGGCCGGGTGCCGCCGGCGGTTCTGGCCGACCGCATTGACGAGATCGAGCCGGCCGACCCGGTCGGCCCGGTTCTGCGGGTTCACTGCGGCGCTCCGCGCGCCCGGCCTGGAGCGGGAGGCGTTTTGAGACGCGAGCGGCTCCGGCGCAAGTCCGCGCCGGGGCGGGTCGATGGTTCCGAATACCAACCTGGAGACTGAAATGAGCGAGCGACCCAAGCACACCGCGGGGCCGTGGTCGGTGAGCCACGAGGACTTTCGCACCAACGACGGGCAGCGGGCCGTCATGGCCCCGGACCCAGAGCACGGGCGGCGGCGCGTTGCGCTGATCGACCCGGCGGCCGGGCACTTCACTCGCGGTGGCCGGTTCGTCGGCGACCCCGCGTGCGGCGAGATGGCCGCGAACGCCAACCTGATCGCCGCCGCGCCGGACCTGCTCGCGGTGGTCGAGGCGCTCGTGCAGGCCGAGCGCGACGGCTACACGGGCGGTCTGCCGCACGCCCTCATCCTCATGTGCCGCGACGCCCACACGAAGGCGAAAGGCGGCGCGCGATGAACGACGCGGACACGATTGCCGTACTCACCGCCCGCGCGCAGCTACCGCTCACCCGCGAGGGCGCGGAACGCCTGGCCCGGTTCGCGAAGGTGCTCACATCTGCGGCGCTCGCGAACAAGTACGTCCGGCTCTACCTGCGCGACCCGCACCCGAAGTTCACGGCCTGGGCCGAGGAGAAGGTGAGGGCCGCGCCGCCCGTGCGCGTCGAGTTCGAACACGCCTACGTGCTCGGCGGCCTCGGCGAGTCGCTTGCCGCCGCGAAGGGCAAATGCACCTTCGGCAAGTTTCTCGGCGTGCTGCCCGTCGAGCCGTGGGACCCGGTCGGCGAGATGAACGTGATGTACGTGTTCAAGGGCGCGTCGCCGTACAACCGGCGCGTCGAGCAGCGACGGTGGATGAAGAAGCGGCTCGAAGGGCTGGGCAAGGGGTTCCGCTCGCTCGTGACCACCGCGACGGCCGCCAGCAAGCGCGAGTTCGTCGGCTGGACGCACGGCTGGTGCAAGTCGTTCCAGGGCGGCGCTTCGGCTGCGGCCGAAGCGATCCGGCTCGCGTTCGGGGCCGGCGTGGACCTGGGCCGGTTCTGGCGCATGGCCCGCGGCTCGGAGATGGTCGAACTGCCCAAGCCGCCCGTCCAGGGGGAGCTGTTCGACACCGAGGTGAGCGACGAGGACGACGAGTTGATCCGGGTGGAACCGAAGCCGGAACCGAAGGGGCCGCCGGTACTGTCGTTGGGGCTGCTCAACGTCGAGAAGAAACCGAAGCCGGTCCAGCGCTCCCTGTTCGACGAACCGGAGGTCGCGTGATGCAGAGCACCAAGATTCACTTCGAGAAGCTCACGCTGGCCGCGCTCGACGCGGTGATCGAGTTCGTGCGCGACCAGGCCCGGCGGTGCGTCCGCTACGGCGGGTCGCGGCCGGGCTGATCGGCGCGGAGTGGGAGGCGAAGCTCTGGGAGAAGTGCGAGCGGACGTACACGACGAACCACGAGTGCATCCTCGACCAGTACTCCGAGAGCCTCTGCACGACGAAGCCGCTCGCGCTGGCCTACGCGCGGCACGAGGACAAGGTCGAGCCGTCGGAGTGGAACCGTAGCGGCATCCGCGTCCGGCTGGAAGTGACTGAGTCCTGGCCCCCGGAGGGCTACGTCCCGGTGATGACGCGCGAGGAGTTTAGCGCGCTGTTCCGGTTGAAGGGCATCTTCTGGACCGGGCCGGAATCGCCCTTGCCCGAACCCGACGACGGCGGGCTGTTCGACCGGACCGTGGGCGCGCTGCGGCACGAGCGGCCGTGCTACCACAAGTAGAACCCCACGGTCGTCGCGCTCCGGTCGACGCGGCGCGGGACGCGGGGCACCCGCCGCACGCGCGCGTTCCGGTGCGCCCCGAACTCGCGGACCACGCGCCCGGCGACGTGCCGCTCCCAGTCGCGGCCCCGCACCGACTGGCACACCACGACCGCGTACCACACCGGGCCGACGCCGGGGCGCACGCGGAAGATCAGCGCGGCACTCGCCACTTCGCACCCCTCTGCTGCTAAGATGCTCTCGTTTCACCCGCCGGAGATCGCACCGTGGCCGATTACCTCGCCCCCGACCCGCCCGCGTTCGTCCCGATCCCGCCCGACCCCGTCGAGGTCAGCGTCAACGGCGGGCCGTGGGTCCGCGTGCCGCGCG